>JALVEG010000558.1 GCA_027031145.1 Saprospiraceae bacterium
AAAGTACCAACTTTCTCGCCCTTGATTATCTTCTGAAGATTTTCCGGGTTATTGATATCAAATACGATGATCGGAAGGTTATTTTCATGGCACAGGGTAAATGCGGTCATATCCATAACGCTTAAACCGAGACTTATCACTTTGGCAAATGAGAGTTCGTCAAATTTTGTAGCTTCGGGATCTTTTTCAGGATCGGCATTGTATATTCCGTCCACTCTGGTTCCTTTGAGGATCACATCTGCTTCTATCTCATTGGCTCTCAATGCAGCAGCTGAGTCTGTAGTGAAATATGGGCTACCGGTGCCGGCACAGAATATCACAACCCTGCCTTTTTCCAAGTGTCTGGTCGCTCTTCTTCTGATATATGGTTCAGCTATTTTTTCCATTTCTATGGCAGACATCAGTCTGGTGTAAACTCCTTCTTTTTCCAATGCTGCCTGCAATGCCATTCCATTTATGCATGTTGCCATCATGCCCATATAGTCACCGGTTACTCTTTCTATACCGGATGCTACTGCATTCAGTCCCCTGTATATATTGCCACCACCTATGACAATGGCAGTTTCCACTCCCTGTTCTACGATATTTTTGATCTGTTTTGCATAATGAACAAGCATTTTGGTCTGGATCCCAAATTCCTGATCCCCCATCAGGGATTCACCGCTGAGTTTTAATAATACTCTTTTATATTTGTTGTCAGGTTTTGGTTGAAATTTAGTCATGATATAATATTATGTGGTTCACTGATATACATAATTAAGATTATTTTAAAAAGTTTTCCGGGTAGTTATAAAAAAAGCGAATTCAAATTTGAATTCGCTTTAAAAATAATTTATCCTAATTTTACATGTCTGAAGCCTGTGACCACAAGGTCTTTGTCAGCGCTTTTGACATATGTTCTAATATCCATTTTGTTGTCTTTGACATAAGCCTGATTCAATAAGGTATTCTCTTTATAGAATTTATTGAGTTTACCCATTGCTATTCTTTCAAGCAATTCTTCAGGTTTGCCTTCGTTTCTTGCCTGCTCTTTACCGATCTCGATTTCTTTTTCTATTATAGAAGCATCTACATCATCTTTATCAAGAGCTATCGGTTTCATAGCAGCAGCTTGCATTGCCACGTTTCTTCCAACTTCTACGAAATTGTCATCTTTTTTATTCAATCCTACCAGTACGGCAGCTTTATTTCCCATATGGATATATGAAACAACCATCGGAGCTTCCAGTTTTTGGTAATCTGCCAATTCTATTTTTTCACCTATAACTCCTACCTGCTCTGCAACTTTTTCTGCAACAGTCAATCCCGGTTCAAATTCAGCAGCTAACAATTCTGCTAAAGTGTCAGGGAAAATATTTAAAGCGATTTCAGCAAATTTGTTTGTCAAATTGATAAAATCCTCATTTTTGGCAACAAAATCAGTTTCACTGCTCAATTTCACTATAACACCTTTTGTTCCGTCATCTGAGATCAATGCTCTGACAACACCTTCTTTTGCTTCTCTGTCCGCTCTTTTAGCAGAAACTTTTTGTCCTTTTTTTCTAAGGAATTCAATTGCTTTATCAAAATCTCCTTCTGATTCTTTTAATGCTTTTTTGCAATCCATCATTCCTGCACCTGTGATATCTCTAAGTTTTTTTACTTCAGATGCAGTTATTTTTATTTCGCTCATTTTTATTATGATTTTTTATTGTTTACAAAAATATTTAAAGTTTTAAGATGCTGAAGCTTCTTTCTCCTCTTTCTTATTTGCTCTTTCTTCCAATCCTTCTTTGATAGCCTGTGTAAGATAATTGGTAATGATCTCTATTGATTTGGTAGAATCATCATTAGCAGGAATAGCATAATCCACATCATTGGGATTCACATTGGTATCAACCATGGCAAAAGTCCTGAGATTCAGTTTTTGTGCTTCTTTTACTGCAAGATGTTCTTTTGCAATATCAACGACATACATCGCAGCAGGAATTCTGTTAAGTCTTCTGATACCGCCAAGTACTTTTTCCAACTTGTTTCTTTCTCTTTCAAGAGTCAGTTTCTCCTTTTTTGTGATACTTGTCAATGATTTATCTTTCAGCATGCTTTCGATCTTCTCCATCTTTTTGATGGATTTTCTGATCGTGGAAAAGTTAGTAAGCATTCCTCCTAACCATCTGTGGGTTACAAAAGGCATATTTACTGATTCAGCTGCACTTTTTACAATATCACTTGCTTGTTTTTTTGTAGCAACGAACATGATCTTCTTTCCTGATTTGGCAAGATCCTTCATTACTTTTGCAGTTTTTTCCAACTCGCTCTGAGTTTTATTTAAGTCGATTATATGAATACCTTTTTTTTCTGCAAAGATATATTGAGACATTTTAGGGTTCCATTTTCTTTTCATATGACCAAAATGTACTCCGGCATCCAACAATTCTTTATATGTAGGTTTTGACATTTTTATTCTTTTTAAATTTTTAACAAATAGATATTAACGCTTACTGAACTGGAAGCTCTTACGTGCTTTTGGTTTACCCGGTTTCTTACGTTCTACAACTCTGGCATCCCTTGTAAGGTATTTCTTATCTTTCAATGGTTTTCTTACTTCTTCGTTTATTTTTACCAATGCTCTGGCCAATGCCAATCTAATAGCTTCGGCCTGTCCTTTGAAACCACCTCCTTTTACATTCACTTTGATATCGTATTCCATATCGATACCTGCAACTTTAAAAGGATCTATCATTGCTAATCTAATGTGATCTTGTGGGAAATATACCTTGTAATCTTTACCGTTTACAATAATTTTTCCATTTCCGCTTTTCATATAAAGTCTGGCAATTGAACTCTTTCGCCTTCCTATGGTATTTATCATTTCCATAATTTATTAAAATTTAAATTCTTGAGGTTTTTGAGCCTGATGTTTATGTTCAGGTCCTTCATAAACAAATAATTTATTAAACATCTGTCTTCCTAATCTGTTTTTAGGCAACATTCCCTTAACTGCGTTTTCAAGTATGAAAATAGGTTTTTTCTCAAGTACTTCCCTTGGAGTTTTAATTCTTTGACCTCCGGGATATCCTGTATAGCTTACATATTGCTTATCTTTCATCTTGTTTCCTGTAAATCTGATCTTTTCTGCATTGATCACTATAATGTAATCTCCTGTATCTACATGCGGAGTGTAATCGGGCTTGTGTTTTCCTCTTAGAACATGGGCTATTTTTGTAGCCAATCTTCCAACAATTTCACCCTCTGCATCGATGATGTACCAGTTTCTGACTACATCCTCTTTTTTTTGTGATTTTGTCTTGTAACTTAATGTATTCACTTTTATTAAATTTAATTAAAATTATCTAATTTTCAAACGAGCGGCAAAGGTAAAATTAATAATTTAAAAAAACAAATAAATATATATAAAAATTAAATCGCACCTCTGTAATTCATTGAAAAACAGTTGAAATTTCGCACAAAAATTTTAAACCTGCTTAAAATTTAGCGTTTATACGAAGAAAATAATAATAAAAATTGAATGTTTTTTATAGATATTCGTTTGATTTACGTTTACTTTGCAGCTTAAAATTCAAAATTTGTATCATATGTTTATTGATATTTGATAAATAATTACATAGATATAGTTTGAAATTTTTGATTTTAAAAATAAATGTAACTATTGAGGTGGTGTGTTTTTTTAGTAAAAATGATTTTACCTTAAGAATTACAAATAATTTACTATTTTAATAAAAATATTTTATGGCAAAAAATCTTCTGATAGTCGAGTCCCCCGCAAAAGCAAAAACGATTGAAAATATTCTTGGAAAAGATTTTAAAGTAAAATCGAGTTTCGGTCATATACGCGATCTTCCCGTTAGTGACATAGGTGTGGATGTGGAAAATAATTTTGAACCAAAATATATTATTTCTCCCGATAAAGCAAAAGTGGTTAGAGAATTGAAGGCGGAAATGAAAAAATCTCAGGAAGTATGGCTCGCAACCGATGAGGATAGGGAAGGAGAGGCTATTTCATGGCATTTGGCAGAAGTGCTGGGCTTGGATAGTAATAATGTAAAAAGGATCACTTTTAGAGAGATCACCAAACCGGCTGTGAAAAAAGCTATTGAAAATCCCCGTACCATTGACTTGAATCTGGTAAATGCTCAACAGGCAAGAAGGATTCTGGACAGACTGGTAGGATATGAATTGTCACAATTATTGTGGAGAAAGATCAAAGGCAAATTATCTGCAGGACGGGTACAATCAGTTGCCGTAAAACTGATAGTGGAAAGGGAAAGGGAGATCAGAAATTTTGTTCCCGAATCATTTTATAAAGTTTATGGATATTTTTTAGTTGAAGATGATAAAAATAAAAAAGTCGAATTAAAAGCCGAATTAAATCATAATTTTAAAACGGAAGAAGAAGTAAAATCATTTCTGGAAGATCTGAGATCATCGGAATTCAGTATTTCCGATATCAAGGTAAAACCTTTAAAAAGAAATCCGGCACCACCTTTTACGACCTCAACATTGCAACAGGAAGCCAGTCGAAAATTTGGTTTTGGTGTGAAGAAAACCATGATGGTAGCTCAAAAGCTTTATGAAAAAGGTTTGATCACCTATATGAGAACAGATTCTACCAATCTGAGTAATGTTGCTCTTGGGGCTATTACCGAATTTGTAAAAGAAGAATACGGTGAAAAATATCATCAGTTCAGAAGATATTCTTCAAAATCTGCAAATGCACAGGAAGCGCACGAAGCTATCAGACCTTCTTATATTCAAAAAAGAAATGTAAGCAGTGTTAAAGATGAACAGAGATTGTACGAATTGATATGGAAAAGAACAATCGCGTCCCAAATGGCAAGTGCACAATTGGAACGTACGGATGTGGAGATCGGAATTTCAAATATCAATAAGATGTTTTTTGTAGCTACAGGTCAGGTGGTGAAATTTGATGGTTTCCTCAAAGTATATATGGAGTCAAAAGATGAAGATGAAGATGAAAACACAAAAGGAATATTGCCTCCTCTTAAATTAGGACAGCAATTAGAAGCTGATAACATTGAAGCGATAAATAAATTCACGAAACCTCCTGCGAGATATACCGAAGCTTCACTGGTCAAGAAACTGGAAACATTGGGAATAGGCAGACCTTCAACTTATGCACCTACGATCTCAAAGATCATGGAAAAAGACCGGGGTTATGTGGTTAAAGAAAAGATCGAGGGAACTGAAAGAGAAATAGTTCATTTTCTGTTGAAAAATGATAATATTCAAAGAAAAGTTGAAAAAGAAATATATGGAGCTGCGTCCAACAGGCTTCATCCTACGGATATGGGAATGGTGGTTATTGATTTTCTTGAAGAAAGATTTAAGACCATTATGGATTATGGTTTCACTGCCGAAGTGGAAAAAGAATTGGATGAAATAGCGGAAAAAGGACTTGACTGGAGAAAGATCATCAAAGAACTGTATGAACCGTTTCACAAAGAAATTGAAGATACATTTGCCAATGCATCAAGAGTAAGAGCAAAAAGGATTCTCGGTACAGATCCGGAAACAGGTCATAGTGTCCTGGTACAAATAACAAGGTTTGGTCCGGTAGTGCAAATAGGTACAAGAGAAGAAGTAGGAGAAGAAGGAAAACCTAAGTTTGCAAATCTTCAAAACGGGATGTCGATGGAGACCATTACCTTTGATGAGGCTATGAAACTTTTTGAATTGCCAAAAAAATTAGGGGAATATGAAGGCGAGGAAGTGATAATCGGATCAGGCAGATTTGGCCCTTATGTTAAATATAATGGGAAATTTATTTCTATTCCAAGAGGCAAAGATCCGTTGGCACTGACAATGGAAGAAGCAAAGGAGTTGATACTTAAGAAATTGGATGAAGATAAACCTATGGGTGAATATCAGGGACATCCGATCACAAAAGGTAAAGGCAGATTTGGTCCTTTCCTCAAATGGAATAACCTTTATGTCAATGTTCCGAGAAAATATGATCTTGAAACGATCTCTATGGAAGATGCTATTGAATTGATAGATAAAAAAATAGAAAAAGAAGCAAATCGCTATATCAAACAATGGGAAAGCGAAAAAATCGCAATTGAAAATGGCAGATGGGGACCATTCATCAGATTCAAAAAGAAATCCGTTAAATTGCCCAAAATAGATGGTAAAAAACCTGAACCGGAAGAATTGAAAAATTTTACTCTCGAACAAGTAAAGGAGATCATTGAAGCAGAATTACCGGGTTCATTTAAGAAGAAAACCACCAGAAAGAAAACGACCAAGAAGAAATAGGGTAAATACTCAGGTAGGATGTTTTTGCACCGCTGCCTCCCAGTCCACTGTTCCGTAACAGGAGTAGCCAGCCGGCATTATATTTTGGCTGGCAGACCACTAATGCGCAGATTCCCACTCCTGACTTAAACCAGCAAGTTCTGACGAAAAAGAGATTGCTTCACTTCCGCTCGCAAATTCGTAGCTATTTCAAACGATACAGGTATTAAAATGGCAGGATTTTGCGAGCGAGCTTGTCCGTCCACAGACTTGTCCGTCCCCTGACGGACGGAAGCGTGGCAAACTTGTTTCGCTTTGGAAAACATTTAATAAGATATCTTTACATAAAAGATCTTAATAAATAACTGATATTTTGTTTACATCCCATTTTCCTTAATAAGTGGGTATTATTCCCCCGCTGGCGGGGGATTAAGGGGGTGGATTAGAGGTACCAGTTATTTGTTTAGGCGGGTTTAAATTTGATATACAGAGGTAGCGTTACAAAATACAATTCATAATTCCTTTTTAAAGCTAACTAAACTCTATCCATTAATCCTAAAACTTCCAAACTTAAAACTTTGATTCCCTCGATTCAATTCTTCCTCCGTCAGAATCACTCGAGGCATCGCTTTAGCCTTTATACTTAAAAAACCTCACGCCCTCTTCTTCTCCACACTTGCCTTAATTATAGCAAATATCATAACGGCAGCACTTATCCATTGTATCGGGGAAAGGACATTACCGTTGATAACATAATCAAAGAATATAGCAGAAAGAGGAAAGAACAATTCACTTATTGTAGAAACACTGGCTTTCACATATTTAAGACCATAATAATACAAAAATATAGCACCTGAACCCGTAGTAATAGAAATTATCAAAATTATCGCCCAGTTTATATTGGTCATTTGGGTGAATTGTGAAAATAATCCTGTTATGATTATTACCGGCAGCAATAATAAAAATGCTGTACCATATCTAAAAAAAGTAGCAGTAATAAATCCTACTTTTTTCAGTATATTTTTGCTGAAAACTGTTGAACTACCGAATGAAAAAGCAGCTAATATGGAAAGCAGTGCAGCTTTTATGGTATTGGCATCAGCATGAATATTAGGTTTGTTCAATCCGAATGTCAGGAAGTATCCCGCCATAATCGCTACCGCACCCCAATACAAAAAATGCTTTGTGAGTTTTT
>JALVEG010000559.1 GCA_027031145.1 Saprospiraceae bacterium
TTCCATTGACCAAAGCCATAGGTTTGGGAATATCTTTTATTACTTGTTTTAATCTCGTTCCTTTACCCCCTGCCAATATTATAGCTTCTTCCGGGAATGAATTCTTCTTCATATTGACCCGTTTTAATGAGTTCTTACGGTAAAAGTATATAATCCTTCTTTTTCAAAAACAAAATTATATGCTCTGCCTCCAAATTCCGATAGCGCATCTATAACTTTTTGCTTGGAATTGCCGGGACAATAAAAGACCATAAATCCACCACCGCCTGCACCTGATATTTTACCGCCGCTTGCACCTGCATTTATTGCAGAGTTATAAATATTGTCAAGTTGGGTATTTGAAATGGCATTGGACATAAGTTTTTTATTTTTCCAACTTTCATCCAATAACTTACCCATACTGTTTATATCACCTTTAAGTAACGCCCTTTTCATTTGATATGCTATTTTTTTTATATTATGAGCAGCCTCAACAGCATTTACTTTATTTTGTCTGAATCCTTTTGCCTGATCAATAATAATATCTGCCGAATCTCGGCTGGTTCCCGTATAAAAAAGAACTAAATTCCATTCCAATTGATTTCTGTAAAGACTTTTTACTCTTAATGGATTTACCGTAACTGAATCGTCTTTGCCGAACTCTATAAAATTGAATCCTCCGAATGTAGCTGCATACTGATCTTGTTTTCCTCCGGCAAGCCGTAGATCATTTCTTTCGATTTGATATGCCAATTGAGCAATTTCATAGTCCCCGAGTGGCAGATCCAGCCATTCAACAAAAGCACCTAAAATCGCAACTGTCAAAGTGGAAGAAGTACCGAGGCCTGAACCTTTGGGAACATCTACAATCGTTGTGAGCTTAAATGATAAAGGTTTTTTGATAAAATCTTTGACGATTCTATTATATACACCTTTCAATAAAGGCAATTGGCCGTTAATATCAAGATAAGCAGCACTATCAAGTTCCTGATATTGATCCAGATCATTGGATTCCAAAATTATTTTATTATTATCAAGAGGTTCGATCATTGCTCTGGCATACAAACTCACTGTTGTATTCAAAACTGCACCACCATACTCATTTGAATAAGGACTAACATCTGTTCCTCCTCCTGCCAGTCCCAGCCTTAAAGGAGCTTTAGCTTTGATAATCATATTTCCTTATTTAATAGAATTATTGTACCAACATTTTAATAACGAAATTAGACCATGAAAATTCTTTCTTCTTCTCCTTAACTTTTTCGGAAAAAATATTTTCATTACCTGTTTTAAAAAAATCAATAATAGCATTTGCAATATCTTCGGGATCGGGATTTACTACATAACCTGATTTACCATTATCCACGATTTCAGGCAAACCACCTACATTGGTAACAACCATTGGCTTTTCAAAATGATAAGCCAGTTGCGAAATACCACTTTGAGTTGCGGATTTATAAGGTTGAACTATCAGGTCCGCAGCACTGAAATAGTATTTTACTTCTTCATTTGGAATAAAATCGGTTTTAAGAATTAGATTGTCTTCGATATTTAATTCACTGATCAACTTTTCGTATTTGTCCCTGTTTCCATAATATTCACCGGCAACTATACATTTTATGCCGAGTTTTCTTATCTCATCATTATTCATTGCCTCCAGCAACAGATCCAAACCTTTATAATCCCTGATAAATCCAAAGAACATCACATATTTATTGTCAGGTTCAATGTCCAGATGTTTTCTTGCAATGGATTTTCCCAATATTTTTCCATAATTGTCATAAATAGGATGAGGAATGAGTTTTACAGGTTTTGACACAGTAAACTTTTTCAAATCCTCTTTAACCGATGAGGACATAACGACAAACTCATCAATAGCACCGGTATAATACTGTGAAAGTATTTTATCACCCGGTCTTTTTTCATGAGGGATAATATTATCTATCACTGATATAGATCTGGTTTTTTTATTTTTTGCCAATCTAATGATGGTTCCAAGAGCCGGTCCCATAAACGGGATCCAGAATTTTGAAATAATGATATCCGCTTTTTCTTTTCTGATTCTCAATCCTGCTTTTATCCAATTCAATGGATTTACCGAATTGATAAGTGGTATTATTTTCAGGTTTTCAGGTTTTGGATCAGTTGAATACTGCGTCTTTCCAGGAAAAAGAAAGGAAGGGTACTGCAAGGTAAAAGTATATATTATCACTTCATGTCCCATTGTTGCCAATTCTTCAGCCATCCTTTCATTGAAAGATGCTATTCCTCCTCTATATGGATAAGCCGTACCTATTATTACTATCTTCAATTTTATTTTTTTTACAAAAATATCAATTTAATTCAATATATACTATTAACCTTGTATCTTTATATGTATGAACGGATAGTTAGAAGAAAAAAACAGCAGGCAATCAAAAGACGCCTGCTGCATATTTTTATTAAATAAAAGATCTAATTATAAAGTAGGTGCGCTTTTTTTGATCTCTTCAACAACTTCAGGGTTTAGAAGTGTTGAAATATCACCTACATTACTCATATCTCCGGATGCTATTTTACGCAGTATCCTTCTCATGATCTTACCTGATCTTGTTTTTGGTAATCCTGGAACAAGCTGGATAATATCAGGCTTTGCAATAGGGCCTATTTCTACCCTTACCATATCTATTATCTGTTTTTTAAATGCATTTTCATCATCGACTTGTCCTTTTGTAATCACAAAAGCATAGATTCCCTGCCCTTTGATATCATGAGGATATCCGACTACGGCTGATTCCACTACTCCGGGAGCTGTGTTTATTGCATTTTCGACTTCTGCAGTACCGATTCGGTGTCCGGAAACATTAAGTACATCATCAACTCTTCCTATAATCCTGTATCTTCCATCTTCATCCCTTCTTGCTCCATCACCTGTGAAATACAGGTCAGGGAAAGCAGAGAAATATGTTTGACGGCATCTTTCATGGTCTCCCCAGGTTGTTCTAAGCATACCCGGCCATGGATATTTGATACATAGTAATCCTTCAACTCCATTTTCTTCAATCAGGTTTCCTTCCGGATCTACAAGTATTGGCTGAACTCCCGGAAGAGGATATGACGCATAAGTTGGTCTCATATCGGTTATACATGGAAGCGGTGAAATGAGTATTCCACCCGTTTCAGTTTGCCACCAGGTATCAACGATAGGTTTTGATCTTTTTCCTACAACATCATAATACCAATACCATGCTTCATCATTGATAGGTTCTCCCACAGTTCCCAAAACTTTTAATGAACTCAGATCATATTTATCAACATATTCATTGCCCTGTGCCATCAATGCCCTGATAGCAGTAGGAGCAGTATAAAATTGATTTACTTTATATTTTTCTACAATTTCCCAAAATCTTCCTGCATCCGGATATGTAGGAACGCCTTCAAACATCATAGTGGTAGCTCCTTCCAAAAGCGGCCCGTACACGATATATGAATGCCCTGTGATCCAGCCGATATCAGCAGTACACCAATAAATGTCTTTTTCCTGATACTGAAATACATTTTTGAAAGTATAAGCTGTATAGATCATATATCCTCCGGTTGTATGTACAACTCCTTTAGGTTTACCTGTCGAACCGGAAGTATAAAGAATAAATAACGGGTCTTCTGCATCCATAACTTCCGGTTCGCAAAAATCTTCAACTCCATCCAACATATCGTGCAAATAAAGATCTATGTTATCGTTCCATTCAATATCTCCTCCCGTATTTTTATGAACAACAACTGTATCAATACTGTCACACCCCATTTTTAAAGCATCATCAACAACTTTTTTCACAGGAATATTTTTAGCACCCCTTTTATTGTAATCAGAGCAAATAACCATCTTGGCTTGAGCATCGATAATCCTGTCTGCAAGAGATTGAGCGGAAAAACCGGCAAAAACAATTGAGTGAATTGCTCCGATTCTTGCACAGGCAAGCATTCCAATAGCTAATTCCGGTATCATCGGCATATAAAAAATAACTCTGTCACCTTTTTTAATACCTTTCTTCTTTAGTCCGTTTGCAAATTTGTTAACTTCAGTATATAATTCTTTGTATGTGAATTTTCTGTCATCTGCATCAGGTTCATTTGGAACCCACAATATCGCAGTTTTATCTCCCCTTTCTTCCAGATGCCTGTCTAAGCAGTTTTCTGTGATATTCAATTTCCCGCCTTCAAACCATTTAATATTTGGTTCTTTAAAATTCCAATCCAAAACTTTATCCCATTTTTGTTTCCATGTAAAATTACCGGCCTGTTCCGCCCAGAATTCTTCAGGATTTTCAACGCTTTTTTTATAAGCATTTTTGTAATCTTCAAGGGTTTTCATTTGAGTTACCATAATTTACAATATTTTAAGTTAATAAATTTCAATAAAACTGCAATATAATAATTTTCTAAGGCTTTATCAAATTAATGAAATCTTCTTTAATATTTTGAATTAATAGATTTAAACAAATATAATAGCGTAATATATTAATATACAAAAATAAATAATGATTAATTCATACCTTATAATTGAATATTTAGTAGTTATAAAAAAATAAATTTAATTCGATTTTCTTTATTTATAATTAAGATAAATTATTAATGTAGAATGCACTATGAAAAAATAAAAAAAAATGTGATTATTTGTTTTTTTTATAAAAAAAGTTTTACCTTTGCATTCCGAAATTTTTAAAAATTAAAAATAGTATTAAATGTTGGTAATAAACGTTAAAGAAGAAGAATCAATTGACAGAGCTTTAAAAAGATATAAAAGAAAAGTTCAGTCAACTAAATTAATAAAAGAATTGAGAAAAAGACAGCATTTCACAAAACCTTCTGTAGCAAGAAGACAAGAAGTACTGAATGCAGTTTACAGGGAAAAATATTTTGCTGATAAATAATTCATAATTATTTGATGATTTCAGTTGATGTTATATATTCTTTTCCCGAATATTGCTAAAACTAAAAAAACATTTAACATTTCTGAAGAATATACTTTAGAGATAAAAAATATAAGGCAGTCGATGAAATATTGACTGCTTTTTTGGTTTATACCTGATACTAAAGTATTATTTCTCAATTTTCTCTATTTTTCATCTTAATCCAAAATTAGAACTCTCAAGCACGTAAACTATTGTGAGGCTGGTTTTAATAGTATAGAATTGAAAAATCACTTTTAAATATTCAGGTAAAAAGCACAAGACAGGTTTAATGATTTATGTTTCTAACTATCGTCGATCCGTAAAGGTTGACGCGTACAAGTAAAAACCAAAAGCTCCTTTCGTCGCTTTTTAGTTTTTTCAATTTTATTAAAAGTTTATTTGATGTGTTAGTGATAAAGGACCGGATTGACTAGTGCGCTGCGCAAGAAATAAACGTACAATTTAGACGCAGTAATTTTTTATTTAGACAAGGCGAAGGTTCCCGTGAATAGCCTTAGCTATTTGCGGGGTTCTTCAACAAAGTCTAAATAAAAAAGAACAAGTATATATGTATGGATATTTTTTGCGCAGCGCACTATCGTCTATCCGTAAAGGTTGACGCGTACAAGTAAAAACCAAAAGCTCCTTTCGTCGCTTTTTAGTTTTTTCAATTTTAAGAAATCAAAAAATAGCAAGCTATTGTTGATTTCTTAAAATTGAAAAAACCTTTTGCGCGCAAAAGGTTTTTCCTTGAGGTCGGTACCGGATTCGAACCGGTGTACACGGTTTTGCAGACCGTTGCCTAGCCACTCGGCAAACCGACCAATTAAATTGGGAATGCAAAGATATAACAAAATTAAAAATTTAATAGAAAAATTTGATTTATTTTTTGGAAACTTTGATATTTTTTAGTTTAAATTTTTACTTTTGTATACTTTATTTTAAAATTTTAAAATAATTTAAGTGAAAAATATTATTTTGATAGTTCTTATGGTTTTAACAACCAGATTAATTGGGCAGTTTGATTTTCAAAGTGTGTATCCTGATTTAGAAGGAGATTTGCTATTTGAGAAGTTGGTAGAGGTCTATAAACCTGGAGTAGTGCTTGAATATTCACAGGCCAGAGACACTATGTACAAGGTCATTTATAATGTCAATGATACAGTATATGGTGTATATACAAACTATGGTATTTTTCTTCCGGATAATGTAGATCCTTCTACTTATTTATATAAAAACGGTAAACCAAATGGGATAAATGCCGAACATACTTTTCCCCGGAGTAAGGGAGCAGGTGAAGGCAATGCGAAAAGTGATATGCATCATCTTTTTCCTTCCAAAACCAATGTAAATTCTGATCGCGGTAGTCTGCCTTTCAACGACATAGACGATAATATTACGAAAGACTGGTATTATAAACAAATAATTTTGCACAGTATTCCAAATAGTAATATTGATGAATACAGTGAACATATAAGCCAATATTTTGAACCCAGAGAAGCACATAAAGGCAATGTTGCCAGAGCTATGTTTTATTTTTATACTATGTACAAACAACAAGCGGATTCGGAAGATCCAAATTACTTTGACAAACAGAAAGAAACTTTATGCAAATGGCATTTTCAGGATCCCGTTGATTCTCTGGAATGGAAAAGAACCTGGATGATAGCCAAATATCAGGAGAATAAACCTAATCCATTTGTTTTGGACTGTTCTTTGGCTTCAAGAACATATTGTGATTTCATTTCAGATGCCTGTACATTAGTTGAAAATAAAGAAGTTATATTTGCAGATGATCTCCATTTAAAAGTTTTTCCTAATCCGGTTAAAGATCAATTGAATATTTCATTTATTAATCCCGGATTAAAAGAAGTAAATATTGATATTTCAAATGTTTTGGGTGAAAAAGTGTCAGATGTATTATTTGAATTAAACAACACTGAAATAGAAGACTTTAGTATAAATATCAGTTCCCTCAATAGTGGGATGTACTATGTACAAATAATCGGAAAACTAAATGGAAAAATAATAAAAATGAATAAATTATTTGCAAAAAATTAATAAATGGCGTAAAATTTGTACTAAAAAACCGGAAACTATTCAGATAAGATACTTTTGGGGTAAATAAATTGATTCTATTAGAATAGCCCCTTGCAGGTATGCAGAAGAAAATTGAGAAAACAAAAATAATAAATTATGGCAAAAATAAAGAAATCAAAGGGAGTAATAGGTATTTTAACAGGAGGAGGAGATGTACCCGGATTGAATCCGGCAATACGTGCGGTAACTATCAGAGCTATCAGGGAAGGATATAAAGTTATCGGTCTAAGAAGAGGTTGGAAAGGAATAATGGAAGTTGTCAGAGATAAAAAATTTGATAATTCTGATAACTATCTTGAACTGTCCCAAAATGTTGTTAACAAAAAAGCAAGAACAGGAGGAACTTTTTTACACTCATCAAGAACCAGACCCAGCACAGTTCCTAAAGTGGACGTACCTGATCATCTGAAAGATATTTATACTGATGAAATGAATGACC
>JALVEG010000560.1 GCA_027031145.1 Saprospiraceae bacterium
ATCGGTTCTGTATGTCCAAAGAGAAATAGTAATACCGTCAGTTGTAGAAAGTGCTGTTGGGTATTGAACTCCCGTTGTGCCATTAAATAATCCTGCGTGTGTACCAAGTAAAGCATTAGTTGTAAACTCGGCACTGCTTGCTTCTGCATTGAAATTATTGCCACTTTTATCGTCCCAGTTATTATCCATTTTGAAATAAGCTTGCAATCCTGCTGCAAAACTTCCTGTTATATCAACAGGTGTGCCATTATTATACAAACTACTTATTTCTGTTGCAGTAAGTGCTTTATTCCAGATAGCCAATTCGTCTATTATACCCGAAAATCCATCATGACTTTCAATGCCAACAAGTAAGTTATCGGCATTGGTTGCCATATCACCAAAACCGGGTAGAACTCTGCTTATATCTTCAACGCCATCAATATATATTTTAATTGTTTCGGTTATATTGCTATAAGTTGCAACAATATGATGCCATTGATTTAACGTGCTATGCGTTGTTGCAAACAAAGGGTCATCATAAATATCGGTTGTTGAACTTGCATTTGCATAATCAACTCCATTATTAAAAAATAAATTATTATCAGAAACAAATGTATTAATAGACGCATCCCTGTTATTTAATGCTGTATCCGTTACATTCATTATAATATTATTTCTTACAATGGTTTGGTATCCTGTACCGTCTGCTAGTCGAGTATTGAATATAATACCATCGGTTGTACTTCCATCAATTATATTATGCTCTATTAGTGTACTATCGTATCCTGCAATGGTAATTCCGCCTTCCATTATAAATCCCGAATCGGTAATATCAATTTTTGTTTTGTATATTTTGTTGTGATGGATATGAACATTTTTTCGAGTGCCAAAAGGATAGGGATCGCTTCCTGCCTGTTCGTCGCTACCGAGATGTATTCCTCCGTTTTTACTATAAATTACATTATTGAAAATTTCAGCATGCTCTGTAAGTGGTGCATGTTCATTTTCAATAAAAATTCCTGCATATCCACTTGAATATTTTGCAATGGCGTTACCAATGATATTGTCGTGCACATCAAAAACATCCGTATCTTTACATCTTACGCCACAATTGGTTCGTGTAGAGTATATGGTATTGTTATACACTTCAAAATTTTTCAATCCTACAAAACAAACTCCTTCGTGTCCCGAATATTCTATAAGATTATTATAAACCTTTGAATTATTACAATCTTGCAGTTCATCGCCGCCTGCACCACCCGAACTGGTTAAACGAACAATATCCCAACAGTTGTCGTGAAGATGCATATCGTGAATTAAGACATTATGCGGATAACAGAAATGAATGATAGGAATAAATTCAGCCCCCGTGGGTTCTTCTTGAAGTAAGCCGCCGCTTATTTCAAAACCGTAAATCTCTACATTAGAAATATCATCTCCGTAATCTCCCCAAGCATTCCAATCCGGTAACGATATTCGTCCTTTTTGGGCAATCATCGGTTTGTTTTGTGTCCACCAAGCAACATTTTCTTTAAGTTCTATTTTTGCCGTACTGTCGCCGGTAAAAATAGTATTGCTTGAAATAAAAATAGGGTCATCAATATAGTAAGTATGCGGTCCTTTTAAATAAACCGTAGTAAAGTCGGAGTTTGTAGCGACATAATCTAATGCTTGATTTATTTCAATTTGGTCGCTTGTTCCATCACAATTGTAATCACCACTTCCGTCACTTGCAACATAAATAACCGGTGGTATTTGTGCATTTAAATTTATAAATGCAAGAAAAATTAATGTAACTAAAAATATTTTTTTCATTTTATTATACTTCTTTACT
>JALVEG010000561.1 GCA_027031145.1 Saprospiraceae bacterium
CCATTGGAAAAAATTCCGGCACCATAACATATCTAAAAAATTTCTGCAAATGTATTACAATTAGCTTGTTTTACAAAGAAAAAGGAATATGGAAAAAAAGAAATATATTTTTAACCCGAAAACTTTGTCTTATGATGAGATAAAGATTTCCTGGAAAGAAAGAGCCTTAAGAATTTCGGGTTTTGCGGTTACAGTTGCTTTTACAGCTATCATAATATTATTTTTAAGTTCAGGATTTATAACAACTCCTAAGGAGAAGATGTTAAAGGAAAAGCTGGAAAAGGTAAATTATAGTCTTGAGGCAATTTCAACCGAATTAACAAATCTGACCAGACAGATAGATAAAATACAGGAAAGAGATGCTAATGTTCACAGGGTAATATTAGGTATAGACCCACTGGATGCATCAATATGGAATTCAGGAACAGGAGGATCTAAAAAATACAAAAATATCCTTGAATACAATAACACAACCGAATTAGTTAAAGAGGATTTGGAAAAAATAGCTGCGTTGAAGAGAAAAGTTGAACTTCAAAATGAATCTTTAGACACTTTGGAAAAGCTTGCCATCGCCAAGGCTGACAAATTGGCTTGTGTTCCTTCTATCAAGCCTGTTAGAGAAGATAAATTAAAAAGAAGAATTTCCTATTTATCAGGATTTGGTTGGAGAAATCATCCAATTTATCATATTAAGAAATTTCATAAAGGAATTGACTTTACTTCTCCCAAAGGAACTCCGATTCAGGCAACAGGAAATGGTGTTGTAAAGGCTATTATTATTAAAAAGAGAGGATATGGCAAACATGTTATTATCGATCACGGGTATGGTTATGAGACACTTTATGGGCATATGTCAAAGATATTAGTAAAAAAAGGTCAAAAAGTAGTAAGAGGTCAAACTATAGGTTTAGTCGGTAGTACAGGATCTTCAACTGCACCCCATTGCCATTATGAAGTACATTATAAAGGAAAAGCAATAAACCCTATAGATTTTGTTTTTGACGGAATGACTCCCGAAGAATATCAGGAATTTGTAGAAAAAGCTAAAGCTGAAAACCAATCATTGGATTAATAAAGATTTATTGAACTGAACTTGAAAACCAATTTTTAAAAGGCAGGATTTACTCTTGCCTTTTTATTTTTGTTGTAATTACTAAAAGTCGGGGGAATTAAAAGGTGTATTTCCATAGTGAATCAATAAACCGGATTTTCATTTTTTGTCTTGATACTTCGGCAAGCTCAGTATAAATTCCAAAAACGAAACATGAACTAATGGTTCGTTCACGAAATTTAGTGACTAAATGTCATTAAATAATTAGTGTCTGCCCGAAAACAGACAATTTTTGAAATTCTGATAATTTTTGATCAGATTTTGATTTTTTCGCAATGATTTGATGCCTTAGTATCAATCACTTGTGAAAAAGTCAAAAGATGACAAAAAGAATCAATTTTAAATTTGATGTGTTTTCGGGCAGACACTAATTAGTGAACCGATTTATCAAAATTGGAATAGCTATTCATTTTTTAACGCTCTAAAAGAAGCTAAAATGAATAAGGTCTTTTAACAACTACCCAAACTAAGAAAATATAATAAACCACAACTTTTCGACTTGATCCATTAATAATATAAGTTAAAAAAAGTAATAAAACATCCTTATTTCCCCCCTTATAATACAAAAAATACAATTTTTTTTTATCTATAATAAAAATTTCTGAATATAATTTTAAGAATTTTAATGTTTTTACACATTCATTTTATCTTAAACATAAAAAATACCATTCTATGATTTTTGAAAATTCAAGATTATTAATTTAGATTTGTGAAATAGAAAGACAAATAATAATTATTATTGGAAAAACACCACAAATAATTATTATTCTATTATTTATTTTATAACCAAAAACTCGAAAAATATGAAAACACCAAAAGTTCATTTTACCGGATAATACGTTATATTACCTTAATAACAGATTGATCCGGATTGTTTTTGCTTTAACAAGTGATACAATAAACCATCAAGAATGAGATATGCAGGTAAAAAATATTAGCATACTCATATTACACTTACAGATAAGAACGAAATCATACCATTCCGAACAATGGTATTTGTACTAAGACGCTTTACATAATGATTTAAGATATTGAAAGATAATAGTTATATTAACAATATAGCTAGTGATATTGTATTGCCTTGTGTAATATGAATAAATCAAACATATACAGAATATATTTTACAAAAATAACATGAATAACAAAATTAAATTTTTTAACCCAAAACATGATTTTATGAAAAAATTATTATTTTTATTAATGATTACAATGTCCCTGAATTTTGCCATGGGACAAGCAACTTCTTTTGGTTGCAATGATTTGGTCCAGGTTTCAGTAGATGATCAATGTCTGGCTGAAATAACTCCCGATATGATATTGGAAGGAGATGAGGACTATGCAAATTTTGAAGTTAGAATTTACAATGAAATGCCTAACCCGATTAACTCCCCGGGAACTGTAAATAATCCGGTAGGTTTAGGTCATTATATAGTCGGAGTATTTCAAATCTCCAGTGGAAACAATTGCTGGGGAGAAATTGATGTTTTAGACAAAATGGCTCCTACTATTGATTGTGATTGTCCTGAAGGAGGTGAATTCCCTGCAGGATCAGTTGTGCCTCCAACTATTTTCGGAACTCTGTCGGCAAATGACTTGACAGCAGATTTAAATAAGAACTGTTGGGATTTCGGAACAGCCGATCAAACTCCAGGAAACGGAAACCATTATTTTGATAAATATTTGTTCCAGGCTGATGTTTCGGGAACGTACCTGTTTGACGGAAGTGACGGAAATAAAATGATTATTGGAATTTTCGATAATTCGTTTAATGCAGTTTCCACATGCGAAAATTTAATTGATGGAATGGGCGGATATTACCTCGCACCGGGATTAGTTTACGAAGAGCCGGTTACAGGTGGTGTTATTGATAATTCAGTTTACTTTGAAGCAGGACAAACTTACACAGTAATAGTTTCTGATTTTGATGCTGATTATTCAGGGGATTATTCATTTTCTATCACAACTCCAAATGGGGCGGAAGTGACATTTGAAAAAACAGTATATGGAGATAATTGTGAATATGTAGGTTGTTTTGAAGAAGGAGTCAATTACAATTTCCCTTTACCTGATTTTAGTGATAATTGTAGCGCAGAATTAACTTGGACTCAAACTGTAGAAGACGGAGAAGATTGCGGAACATATGTGGTAAAAAGACATTATACAGTAACAGATGGTGCCGGACTTACGGACGAATGTACTTCTGAATATTTCTTTAAAGGAATAGATGTTACAAATTTGCATTGGCCATCGAATTGGGACGATCTTCCCAATAATCATCCTATGTTAGAATGTGACGAAGACTTTGATGTTGATGCTGCTGGTAATCCTGATCCTTCTTATACAGGAGTTCCTGACGGATTTAATGATGCTTGTGGTACAATTGAAGTTTTCTACAATGATCAAGTATACAATTTGGATTGTGGAACTAAGATTTTAAGATACTGGACTTTGGTTGATGATTGTACAGGCACAATTTATGAACATACTCAGATTATCAGAATAACAGATACTAAAGCTCCTGTTTTTGATGCACCTGACAATATTTTAGCTAAAACTAAAGCTTATGTATGTAATGCAGATGTAGAAGTACCAGTTTTACATCATTTAAATGACAATTGCGATGACAACCCACAATGGTGGATCACAACTACTGTAGGAACGATTACAGGAGATATCAATTTCAATGGCTATGTTGATGCAAATGAAACATGGACTATTATTAATGTACCTCTCGGTGACTTTGAAGTTTGTTATCACGCTGTTGATAACTGTGGAAATGAAGAAGTTCAATGTATTACCCTTACAGTATTTGACGGAGTACCGCCAATACCGGTATGTGAACAACACAAACAAGTAAGTTTAACTGCAATGGGAAATGCGAAAGTACATGCATATAGTTTTGATTCCGGTTCATTTGACAACTGTAATCCTGTTTTCTTTAAAGTATTAAGAGTAAATAACCAATTGGTATATGATGGTGGTTGCCCTGATTTGAACGGAGATGATAATCCGGCAACAGGCAACAATGATGTTTGGTATGATGATGATGTATTTTTCTGTTGTGATGATGTAAATAGTGATATTATGGTATCATTAAGAGTTTATGATGTTGATCCGGGACCCGGACCTGTAAATCCTGCCAGACATTTACCGGGAGGTGACTTATATGGGCATTATAATGATTGTTGGAGCGTTGTTCATATTGAAAACAAAATTCCACCTATCTTGGATTGTCCTCCAATAACAGTAGATTGTGAAGAAAGCCTTGATCCTGAAGAGAATCCAAAACTTTGGCCAAATGTAATAAGTGTATGCGGATATGAATTGGATTATACAGACAATAGTGATTTAGGAGTATGTGGAGCCAATATAATAAGAACCTGGACTGCTACTTCTGGCAACAGTAGTGCAATATGTAAGCAACATATAACTGTGGAAGCAACAACACCATTCGATCCATGCTCTATTGTATTCCCTAGAGATGTAAGCGTCGATTGTGCCAGTGATATAGGTTCTAATGGAGATGCTGAGCCTACTTGGGATGAAAACCCGTGTAATGTTGTGACTGCAGAAATAGTGAAAGAAGATACATTTACATTCGTTGATGGAGCATGCTATAAAATAATCAGGGAATGGGCTGTAATAGATTGGTGTGTTTATAAAGCAAATACAGGTGCAGAAGACAATATCGACTTAATCATAGGTCGTAAATTGGACTGTTATAATTTAGTAGAAGACGGATATTACAGATATATACAAATACTGATGGTTACAGATACCGAACCACCTAAAATAACAGCTGAAGATCAATGTATTGCTACTTTGGACTGTTACGCTTATGATGCTGAGTTAAATGCACATGCCACGGATAGTTGTAATACATTACAGAAATTCAACTGGAAATATATAGTAACAAGTATGGATACTTGGGAAACCATTCAATATTCATACAATTATACACCGCATCCTTCTCAAGGCAGAAAAGGAAGCAGAAGCAAAGACAATCTTGATAATACAGCAGATGCATCATTGACCATTTTGGATCCACTACCTATAGGAAACTATAGAGTAATCTGGACAGTAGGTGATGGATGTGGAAATGCAACATCAAAAACTCAATACTTTACAGTTGCTGATAAGAAACCACCTACACCTGTATTTGTCGATTTAGCTACTGCCGTAATGGCGAACGGAATGGTTGAATTAACAGCAAGATCCTTTGACAAAGGAGGTTGTGGAAACGGATGTATTTCATCTTATGATAACTGTAGTGATTCGGAAAATCTTTATTTCTCTTTCACACCGGTATTACCGAATTTATGGGATCAACCTTTTAAATGGCATAAGCAATTGAACCACTACGGAAGATATTTCTTTGATCCTGAAACAGGTGCAATTAGTACGGAAGCAGCGTATTTGGCCGGTGATGCTGATGCATGGTTGCCGGAACTCAGAACAGCACAAAGAGTATATTTATGTGATTTTGTAGAAGATAGTAATTATACAAAAACAATCAAAATTTATGTTTGGGATCAATTTGCTTTGAATGAATCATGTGACGATGGAAATTATGACTTTGCGAATGTTGAAATAAACTTCAATCATTGCAGTACAGATCCTGATCCGTTAATTTCAGGAACAGTTTCTCTCTATGGTAGTGATAATCCTGCAAAAGACATAGAGATCATAGCTGATAATGGAGAAAACAAAGTTATATACAAAACAGATGCTCAAGGTAAATATGCTTTCAACCTAAGTAATAACAACTATGAGATAAGTGGAAAAAGTGATAAGAATTATCCTCAGGGAATTACTACATTGGATCTGGTAATTATTCAAAAACATTTGTTGGGGATGAAAGAAATTACTGATCCATATAAACTTTTAGCAGCTGATGTCAATAACAACGGCAGCATAGCTGCTTCAGATATGCTGGAATTAAGAAGAGTTATTCTGGGTATTCAAAATAGTTTTGCAAATAATTCCTGGATTGCCTTAAACAAAGATTATGTTTTTGAAAACCCTGCAAATGCTTTGGATGAAGCTAAAAATGCCCGGGTCAGAAAGATAACGGTAGCAAATCAAAACATTTCAAATCTTGATTTCCTCGCAGTAAAAATGGGAGACATGAATGGCAGCGCATTGAATGGCCTGGAAAACAGAAGTTCGGAATCAATACAATTGGAATTAGATGATATTGAAATCAATAAAGGTGTAGAAACTGAAATACCTTTCTATGCAAAAGATTTCAAGAACATACTCGGATTACAATTTTCATTGAACATCACCGGATTGGAAGTTGAATACATTACATCAGGAAAATTAGACATTAATGAAAGTAATACCAATATAATAAATAATAATTTGGTATTAAGTTGGAACAATGCAGAAGGGGTCTCTGCAAATGACGGAGATGTATTATTTACATTGACAGTAAAAGCAAATAATGCTACAAAACTGAGCAACATATTGAATATTAACGATGATGTTGCAAGATCAGAAGCATACAAAGGTGATGATCTGGAGGTTAACTCTATTTCATTAGACTACAGAAATACGAATACAAGCTATGCGTTATACCAAAACGAACCAAATCCATTCTCTCAAGAAACATTGATAGGATTTGAATTACCTGAAACATCAAGTTATACTTTGAAAATATTTGATGTAACAGGAAAAGAATTGATAGTGCGCACAGCTGAAGGAACAAAAGGTTATAATACAGTAAGAGTCAGTAAAAAAGACCTGAATTATACAGGAGTTCTTTATTACAGACTTGAATCAGGAGATTTTACAGCTACCAGAAAAATGATTATTGTGAAATAATCATCTTGAATGGTGATGAATAAATCAGTTTTTGGGAAGGCTCCCGTATTTTAATTAATGCGGGGGCTTTTTGCTGTTTGGGACTAATTATTGTTTGCTTGAAAACACATCAAATATAAAACTGATTCTTTTTGTAACTACTCAAGTAGAGGCATTTTGATTGATAAAACTTTTATAATTTCAATATTTTCCTTGAGAAGACACTCTTTTTCTTCTTTCTGCTTCTTTTGAAACGCTATAGTTGGAATGTCAAATTTATTTGACATATTCCCTGTATTCTTTCAAATAAATTTGAAAGTCCAATCGTACAGTCTCTTTAAAAACTTCTCTCTTTTGTAACTATTCAAATAAAGTCATTTGGATTAAAAAAACTTTTTTCATTTCAATATTTTCCTTGAGAAGACACTCTTTTTCTTCTTTCTGCTTCTTTTGAAACGCTATAGTTGGAATGTCAAATTTATTTGACATATTCCCTGTATTCTTTCAAATAAATTTGAAAG
>JALVEG010000562.1 GCA_027031145.1 Saprospiraceae bacterium
AGGAACATTATCTGTAGAAGATAAAACGATTAATCCCTCAGAATTCACAATTTTTCCAAACCCAGCTATTTCTGAAATAAAAGTAACTTCAAAAAATAAAAATATTACACAAGTATCGCTATATAATATTTTAGGACAAGAAGTTATAATCCAAAAGCCTAAAAATAATTTACAAGCATTTACGTTAAATGTAAAGACCATAAGTGAGGGTGTTTATCTTTTAAAAATAAACAATACAATAACAAAGAGAATAGTAATAAATCGTCAATAAATATTATGTATAAAATAGTAACCATATTAAGTTGCACATTATTTTTTATTTTAGGATGTAAAAACGATGATGATTCGATAATTTCTTCTCCTCCAATAACAACTCAGTTTACAGGAACAGTAAGTAGTTTAGCTAACTATGGAGGATCAAAAAATGATTCGTACACATCCGTTGTTGCCACTACAGATGGAGGCTATATTGTAACGGGTTATACTCAAAGTATTGATGGTGATATTACCGATAAAACCGTAGAAGAATTTGATTATTGGGTAGTAAAATATGCTAGTGATGATACGTTACAATGGTCCAAAACCTTTGGCGGTAGTCAAGACGATAGAGCCAACCAAATAATACAAACTAATGATGGAGGTTACGCTCTTATTGGATACAGCAAAAGTAACGACTTAGATGTAATAGGAAATCAAGGGCAAAAAGATTTTTGGATGTTAAAATTAGATGCTTCTGGTAGTATTTCTTGGCAAAAAGATTTTGGTTTCAGTGGTAATGATAAAGGTATTACTTTAATACAAACAATAGATGGAGGTTATCTTTTAGGTGGTATTATTGATGTTACGGCATCTGGCGGGGCAGGTAACGATAAAGTAAATCAAATACAGCATGCAGGTGGAGATTATTGGGCAATCAAATTAGATGCTAACGGAACTAAACAATGGCGTCATTATTATGGTGGCGGTCAAACAGAAACTTTAAATGATGTAATTCAAACCACAGATGGTGGGTTTTTACTAATTGGAGATTCCGATAGTAATGATGTTGATGTCAATAACAATAAAGGAAGTTATGATTTTTGGGTAGTAAAAATTTCGAATACAGGACAATTGCAATGGGAAAAATCTTATGGCGGTACTGAAATTGAAAAAGGATATCACATCACCCAAACCAATGGAGGAGACTATATTATTGTTGGAGATGCCCGTAGTACAGATGGTGATTTGACTAACTCAAAAGGTAATGCCGATGTTTGGGCAATCAAAATTAATGATAGCGGAACTATTCTCTGGCAAAAAAATTATGGAGGAACAGGCTTTGATAGTGCACGAGATATTGTAAAAGGGAATAATGGAAATTTTTTTATTACCGGAAGTTCACGTAGTCTAAACGTTGATGTTTCAACAAACAACGGTCAAAATGATGTCTGGATAATTAAAATAGATGATAGTGGAAATCTTATTTGGCAAAAATCATTAGGAGGTAGTCAAATAGACATAGGCTATGGTATTGCACAATTACAAGATGGTAGTCTTGTAGTAGCAGGAGACACCACAAGTGACGATTTTGATTTTCCAAACAACAAAGGGTTTAAAGACGCGTTGATTGTTAAAATACAGTAACCTTTAGAGGGAGCATAATTGTTTTATTCTCCAATATTTTAAATCGAAATTAATAAAAAAATAATCAAATCAATAAAAATGTAGAAGCCATGAAAAAACTCATTTTATTATTAGCAGTTGCAACAACCTTATTTTCTTGTACAGAAGATGATGGCGTAAGTTTTCAAAATACAGCAACATCTGTAAC
>JALVEG010000563.1 GCA_027031145.1 Saprospiraceae bacterium
TATACATTACCCCCAAATAAATTTGGGGGCTAATCTTATGATTAGTACTGTGAAATTATTTACTGTGATATAAGAATAGCCCCTAACTTCAGTTAGGGGTTATGGAAGTAACATAAATTACGAGTAGAGTGCGCTTTAGTGTACTTATCTATTGAAAAAATGGATGGGTACTTATTTCTTGCGAGGAGAACGATTAAAACCAATAAGACTTTTTTACAAACCTCACCCTAACCCTCTCCTTTTCCCATCTGGTAAAAAGTTGAGGGATACATTTCATAAAAGGAGAGGGTTAGGGTGAAGATAAAAAAAGAATCAATTTCAAATTTGATGTGTTTCCGCGCAGACACTATATATGTTCATTTTTCCGGCACTATCATATTCACTATCTGACAATTTTGGCTTCCCCAAATACCAATTCCTCCTTCAATATTATCTTTAGGTCTTATATATGAAGAAAACAGCCCCTGGTTTTTACTGAATTGGAAAGATTGCCAGAATGTATATTCCGCCTCACTGATCGAACAGAACTTGAATTGTATTGTATCTCCACGCTTATATAAATTTCCCGTTTCAAAATTAAAATCTTCTGTTCCTGGTTGTACCGGCTTTGGAAAAGGAAATTTTATTCTTTGCCCGTTCATGATCTTATCATCCCTGAGAGAATTATAACTATAGTTCTTTTTAAAATTTTCTTTTATAAAATATCTGTAAAAATTTGTTTCATCTGGTGGATCATTCAATATGCCCCAAAGTAATGCAAAACTATCTTTTTTTTGACCCGGAGGCTCTTCAAAATGAAGAGAATCAATCTCTACCCTACCCGGCATTTTAGTTATTGCACTTATCGTATTTCCTTCATGCTCAACGATAAGTTTATATGTTTGACCCGGATTTTTTTCAATTTCATTTTTTACATCCATATAAAAACAAAATTCAGGATCATATATTTTTCCCGCCAATTCCGATATCATCTTAAAAGCTAATGCAAAAGGAAGGTCTTTAGCACAAATATATTTCAATTTTACCTGCTTGTTTCCATCATCAATATAAACATCAGCATCTTTGATGTAAACAGATTTAAAAGTTTCAATATTCAGATCGGAAAAATATGAAATACTTTTACTTAAAATTACATACGCAGGAATACCGGCATTTGACAATTCAATATGCCCTTCAACTACATATTCATTTTTAGCCTTGATATCATCAGGTACAAACTCCTCTTCACATGCCATGTAAAAAACACTTAATATTATTATTCCTAATATATATATTTTACTTACCCTCATATCTTTATACATTATATATTATTAAAATATTTATTTACTATTCCAACTGAAATTATAAGTTATAGAAGGAATGATTGGAAAAATAGTAATTTTTGATGCCGTTACTTTTGCATTATTATCCTCTACATCTATATCCGTATTGTAATCAATAAATGCAGGATTTTTTCTGTTGTATACATTATATACACCAAAGCTCCAGTGGGACTTCCATTTTTTGCTTTTAGAAACAGGATAATAATTTACAGACAGATCCAATCTGTGATATGGACTTAATGCAGCGCTGTTTCTATCACCATATTCCAGATTAACACTTCCATCGAGCACATATATATCAGTAACCGGAGTATATCTTCTTCCGCTTCCATAAACAAAAACCGCATTGAAACTCCATTTTTTATTAAGATTATAGTTTAACACTATAGATAAATCGTGTAATTTATCATAAGTGGTTCTAAACCATTCATTATTATTTATTTGTTCAAATTTCCTTTCTGTTCTTGACAAAGTATATCCTATCCAACCGGTAAATTTCCCTGAAGATTTCTTAATAAACAATTCAGTCCCGTAAGCCCTGCCCTTTCCAAATACAAATTTTGTTTCCAGATCATTCTCTATGCCACCTACATAATCTTCCCTGAACTCTATTTGGTTTTTCAGATCTTTATAATAAACTTCTACAGAGGTCTGATAAGTATCACTGAAGAAATTTTTAAATAACCCCAAACTGTATTGAGTACCCTTTTCCGGTTTAACATACTCTGTGCTTGGAACCCAAATATCATTTGGAAAACTTCCTGAAGAATTCGATACTAAATGCAAATATTGGCTGGTAAATGTCAAAGATCCTTTCAGTGATGTACTTTCATTTAAAAATGCTCTCACATTCACCCTTGGATCAATATTAGTATATGTGGTCACAAGTTGCCCTGAAGAATATTCCTTTCCTGATACTTTTGAAGTATAATTACCCATTTGGGACAATGCGGATAATCTCAAACCTGCATTGACCATAAAAGTTTCATTTATTTTCCACTCATCCAAAGCATAGGCACTATATTCATGAGCAAACGAAGGTTCTGCATTATTTTCCAAATTAAAGCCTTCTCCTTCCGCACTAAGAATTTGAGGAGTTAATCTGTGATATGTATAATTCAATCCGGTCTTTACTTTATGCTTGGAATTATGATAATAATCAAGATCCATTTTCAAATTGACATCTCTGACGCCGCTAAAAGTTATAAAATTAAATTTTTCCTGATCAGCCGCAAAACTAAAGTTGTAATCATTATATATCAAAGAAGTGTTGAGAAAAAGCTTATTGTTAAACAAATGATTCCATCTCAAAGTAGCAGTGGAATTTCCATAAGGAATATCAATCTCAAAGTTTCTTGTTGCAAAATTGAATTTAAACACATCCCTTCCGAAATACCCGCTCAAATATAAACGGTCTTTATCTGAAATTTTATAATTAATTTTAGTATTAAGATCGTAAAAATAATAATTTGTTCCTTCAAATTTTTTACCTTTCAAAAACGGTTGTACCAAATCGAGAACATAAGTTCGCCTTCCAGAAACAATAAATGAACATTTATCTTTAACAACCGGTCCCTGAAAAGTCAATCGCGAGGATATAACCCCTATTCCCCCATCAACGCTATAATACTTATCATTTCCTTCCTTCATCTTTACATCAACAACAGACGATAGTCTTTGTCCGTAATTTGCCGGCATTCCTCCTTTGATCAAGGTAGTGCTTTTAATGGCATCTGCATTGAAAACAGAAAAGAACCCAAGCATATGTCCTGAATTATAGACAACAGCTTCATCAAGTAAAATTAGATTTTGATCTGCTCCTCCTCCTCTGACATAAAATCCTGAATTACCTTCGCTTACGGATGTTACTCCGGGCAACAACTGCATGGTTTTCAAAACATCGACTTCCCCCATCAAAGCAGGGACTTTTTTGATATTCTCCATTTGAATCTTTACCGTACCGACTTGCGTCCCCGATACATTATTTTTTGCTTCTTCTTTCCTTGCATCAATAACCACATCATCCAGTAAAATCCCTTCTGTCAATTCAATATTAATAATTGTATCCCTTTTCAAATTAATCTCAATATCTTTATTTTGGTATCCCAAATATGAATATCTTATCACATATTTGCCTTCTGGAATACTCAGAGAATAAAACCCGTAAGCATTTGTAACAGTGCCAAATTTAAGATTTTCCGGAACATAAATATTCGCACCTATCAGAGTTTCTCCTTTATCATTGTCTGTAACATATCCACTAATAGTATATGCTTTTTGAGCAACCAATAACGAAGAATACAAACTTAAAATCAATAAAATAGTAATAATTTTTTTCACAAATGATTAATTTTTAACTTTATCAAGCAACGAAAAACTGATAAACAGTATCTTTATTATGAAAACACAGTCATATTAACACAAAAATCAGCTTATTATTTTAATAAAGTTATTAATATGACTGATAAATTGATACTTTGGATTAAAAAATGTGATTAAATATTCACTCAGGCAGGATTATTTTGACTAAAAAAATTGAATTATTTCATTTCAAAAACACCCTGTCTGAGTAGTCACTTATAATTTACAATTATTCTAAATTATTAATTTATTATTTTATGTTGTTTTTGATTATAATTGAATTAAATTATATAACTTTGTAGGTAAGTCAAAACATTAGGACATTATTGCTCTGCAAAATTGTCCCGTATTTTTAATTAACTATTTTATATCTATTATTATGAATATAAATTCTACACGTTTTTCTTTTTGGAAACGATTAAATTCCAGACAATTTTTTATTTATGCATTACCCCTGCTTTTTGTAGCATTTAGTGCATTTTCAATAAAATCAAATATTCTAAATAATAATGAATATGCAGCGCCCAGAATAGGTGATTTTGTATGGCATGATTTAAATGGAAATGGTATCCAGGATAGTGGAGAACAGGGTATACAGGGAGTTGAAGTAACCCTATATGATAATACAGGTACACAGGTAGGATCTCCTAAAACTACAGATGCCAGTGGATTTTATTCCTTTGAAGACCTGCCACCGGGAGATTACTATGTCAAGTTTAATGCTGCTCCTGCAAATCCAAATTATATAGAAACAGCTCCAAATATGGGTGCCACTATTGATGACAGTGATGTTGACGGCACCAATGGACCAGGAACAACTTATACATTTACTTTAGCCGCAGGACAAAATAAAAATGATATTGATGCAGGTTATTACTTATATGCTACTATCGGTGATTATACTTGGGAAGATGAAAATGCTGATGGTATTCAGGATGCCGGAGAAGGAGTTGTTGCCGGAGTCGATATAACCATTTCGGGAACTACAGGTTCAGGAAGTGCTTTTAATGCCAACACTACCAGTGACGGCGCCGGTGTTTATAATTTCACTAATGTACCTCCCGGCACATACACTATTAGTTTTGACCTTACCAGTAGTGGTTTTGATGCTATAACATATCAGAAAGAAGGGACAAATGATGATATTGACAGTGATCCCGATCCTGCCACAGGTGATACTCCTGCTTTTACTGTTGAAAGTGATGAAACCGTTGATAATATAGATGCAGGATTTTATGACTACGGTTCTATCGGAGATTATACCTGGGAAGACGAAGATGCCAATGGTATCCAAGATGCAGGAGAAGCCCCACTTGCAGGTGTTGATGTAACTCTAACCGGTACCACAGGTAACGGCACTGCAGTCGGACCTATAACGGTAACAACAGGAGGTGCTGGAGATTATGTATTTAATGATATAATACCCGGAAATTATACAGTGAATTTTGACTTGATTAGTAGTGGTATGGATGCTATCACATACCAAGACGAAGGTGGAAATGATGATCTGGACAGTGATCCTGATCCTGCCACAGGCGATGTTATCGCTACAAATATCGTCAGTGGCCAGACGATAAAAAATATAGATGCGGGATTTTATAATTATGGTACTATAGGTGATTATGCATGGGAAGATTCCAATGGTAATGGCGTCCAGGACGGAGGAGAACCTGATCTACCCGGAGTTGATGTAACTCTGACAGGTACTACGGGAAATGGAACAAATATTACCGCTATTACTGTCACAACAGGAGGTGCAGGAGATTATATATTTATTGATTTGATACCGGGTAATTATACGGTTAATTTTGATTTGGCAAGCAGTGGTATGGATGCTATTACTTTACAGGATCAAGGCGGAAATGATGATATTGATAGTGACCCTGACCCTGCTACAGGAGATGTAATAGCAACAGATCTTGTCAGTGGACAAGACATTGATAATATCGATGCCGGTTTTTATAAGTTCGTTTCGATAGGAGATTTTGTCTGGGAAGACATGAATGGTAACGGTGCTCAGGATGGTGAACCCGGACTCGGGGGCGTTAAAGTAACTTTAACAAATGTTTCAACCGGAACAGCATATAACACTAATACTGCCGGAGATGGTTCATATTCATTTTCTGCCCCGGCATTTGAAATACCTCCGGGAGACTATAATTTAAAATTTACAGAACCTCCTGCTTATTATTTCATAGATCAGGATATGACAACTGACGATTTGGACAGTGATCCCGACCCAACGACAGGAACTACAATTGATTTCACTATAAATTCAGGGGAAACAACTGATATATGGGATGCAGGGTTGTATAGACCGGGAACTATTGGAGATTATACATGGAGGGATCAGGATCAAAACGGACTTCAGGACGCAGGTGAATTTCCTGTCACAGATGTTATGGTTACTTTGTACAGAGCATCTGATGATGCTAAAATTGATCAAACTTTTTCAGATGGTGCAGGCTTTTACATATTTGACAATAATCCCGATATAAAACCTAATGATTATTATGTGGAATTTGAAATACCGGCCACATTTTCAATTACTATACAAAATGCAGGTACTGAAGATGAAGATAGTGACCCTGATCCCGCAACTGGATTAACACCTGTTTTCACAATTCAATCCGGTACTGATACTACATATATTGATGCTGGATATTATGTAATCCCGCCTGATGATTGTGATGACACACAAACAGCTGGGGAATGTGAAGATGCTGAGGTGTTATGTGAACTTCAGGAATTAAATGAATTCTGTACTTCCATGGTAGAACAATGGGAACAAATACCTATTCCGGGATGTGGAGCAGGATATGCATTCCACAATCCTTCCTGGTTTGCTTTTGTCGCCGGTGCTGAAGATATATCTTTGATTATTCATGCTGCACCATGTGTTGCAGGATCAGGAAGTATTGGTATCCAGTGGGGCTTTTACGAAGATTGTGTAGAAAACCCTGTTATTTTGCAATGTCCTTGTGTACCACCTGGTGATATCCCAGTTGAATTACACGACTTAACAGTTGGAGAAACATATCATTTCTTTATTGATGGATGTTCAGGTACTCAATGTACATACTGGATAGAGATCCTTTACGGAGGTGGTACTCCTGAAGTTAACGGGCCACTTGATGTCCTGTGTGATGATAATTTCCCCAATTGTGAAGATATTTGTGTAGGAGCAGATGTTACATTCACATTAGATGAAGTACATAATGCAGTTACATACGTTTGGGATGTTAACGGAGTTATTGACTCCACAAATAATATTGACACTACCATCCATTTTAGTGCTCCGGGAACTTATGATATATGTGTTTACGGCAAAAACGATTGTAATGTTGGGGATCCGTTTTGCTTCCAGATAGAAGTAGAACAATTGCCGACAGAAGACCTTGGGCAGTTTGAAGTTTGTGAAAATGTACTTGAAGACGGATATACACCGGATGGTTGGGAAGGAGTACCTCTTTATACTGACGGAATTGATTCCGTTGCACTTACTACAGATCCACAAGGATGTGAATACTGGCAAAAGGTAGAAATCTTAAAACTACCGAGAGATACCGTATATATAGATACTACCGGTTGTGAAGGCGATGATATTGTGATTGAAGGTGAAGTATTTACCTATGATGTTGAAGATTTTGAAATATTGGTAGAAGACGGAGCGCCTAACGGTTGTGATAAAATAGTTTTTGTCACTACTCATTTTATTACTTTAGACGGGCATTTTGAAACCGATTGTTCAGGGTTGGGTGACAATTCCGTTAAAATTGTTTTCTGGGTTGATCAACTATTGCCCGAAAACCCTGAATCGGTAACTGTAACCTGGTACAAAGACGGTAGTGAATACACTAGTCAAAGCGGGGCACAACAAAGCTATGAGATTATTGTATATGAAGACGGATTATATAGCATATCGATAGCTATTAGCTATGATGATGTAACATGTATTTTTGATGAATTCGATCCTGTTGAGCTATATATTGACGATTATATGCCTGATGCGCCTCAACCGCTAAACTGGCCTCTGACTATATGTTCAAACTCAGGGGATTGGTTCTATTATGAAATAACCAACACTGATCCTAATAATGAATATAAATGGACATGGCCGAATGATGCTTATGGAGTTGTGGCAGATGATCAGTTGACACTCCAGATAATTTGGCAGGGTTCGGCAGGAGGAGATGTTTGTGTATATGCTCGTGATCCTGAATGCGGAAATTCAGATACTATATGTGAAACTGTCACGGTTATACCGGCTCCAAATTCTCCATTTACCGTACAAGATACTATATGCTTGTCATCAGTTGATACTATTGTTTACACGGGTATTGCTTCAGACACAGCTGAATATACATGGAATTTTAGTGGCGGAGTCGATGGTTCACCTCTTGGACCAGATAGTCAGGGACCTCATTATATTTCCTGGAGTTCTCCCGGAACTAAAATCATTAGTTTGACTGTAAACGAAGGAGGCTGCGAATCTGAAATGACAGTAGATACTGTGATAGTACAAACACCGCCACAAATGCCTTCAATATTATGTAATTCTACAGCGACCAGCATAACATTTGAATGGGATACCATATACGGTTCTTCGAATACAACAGTCGAAGTAGTTAGTGGAAGTAGTGGAACTTTAGACGGAACAACCTATACTGTTACCGGATTAAATCCAAATGACGAAGTTACTATTATCCTTCATATTGAGACAGACGGATATTGTCCTGATTTCAGTACAGATCCAGTCACATGCCAGGCATTGGATTGTCCGATTGTAGAAGTAATAGCCACTCCCGGAGATACCAGTATTTGCCTTGACGGAAACACTCAACCGTTTAATTTCAGATATAGCATTAATCCGAATGAAGGAGGAGCTATCAGTTGGAGTGGAAACGGTATAATTGATACTTTAACCGGATTATTTGATCCGGTTGTTGCCGGAGTGGGTACACACACCATTGTTTTGCATTATCTTAATAATGAATGTCCTTATAATGCTAAAGCTTATGTCCATGTTTACGAACAACCTACTGCGGATTTCTCTATTTCAGGAGATACGATTTGTATCAAAGACCAGTTAGCATTAATTTATACAGGCAATGCTCCTTCAGGTAACGCAACATGGGATTTTGACGGGGCGACTGTAATAAGCGGAACAGGGCTTGAAACGCATTTACTGGAATGGAATACTTCCGGGACAAAAACAATAACTCTTGAAGTTGAAAATAATAACTGTATATCAACTCCGGTATCTGCACAAATATATGTTCAGGATACTTTGGACGATATTTATATTAGTTGTGAACCATCAACCGATAGTATTATTTTTAATTGGAATATAGATGATAAAGCTAAGGCATATAAGATCTATGTAAATGGCAACCTGGTTGACAGTGCATATATAAATACTTATACAGTTAATGGATTGACTCCGGGAGATAGTATAAATCTATCATTAATAGCTATAGACAAAGGTATTTGTGGAGATATTTCTACATCAGATTATTGTTTTGCTGTAGCATGTCCAGATTATGTAATTGATATTCAGCCGGTCATTGATACAATTTGCCTGGATGACAACACTACACCAATTACTTTCCAGGCAACAATAGCTGAAAGTGACGGTACGGGAACTATTGAATGGTCAGGAGATGGAATTGATCCGGTTTCCGGAGTATTTGATCCTAAACTTGCGGGTCCGGGTACTCATACCATATTTATGAGATTCAAGGAAGTATGTAGTGCTGATACTTCATTTACAATCGAAGTAATTGAAATGCCAAAAGCTGTTTTCTCAGTTGAAAATACTACAATTTGTATCAGTGACAGTCTTGTTGTCAATTTTGATAATAATAATCCTGCCGGAACTATTTACGATTGGAATATAGCAGGTGCAACCAGAACTGACATCAGCAGTTCCAAGTTCTCTCTCAAATGGAATACTCCAGGCTCATATATGTTATCTTTAAAAACAAATAACAGTATTTGTAAATCGGAAAGAGTATTTGTTCCTGTAACGGTTGAACCTGAACTTATAGCTCCTGTAGTAAATTGTGCCCCGACTACCAATTCTATCATGATCAGTTGGAATCAAGTAGATTGCGCTGCTTCATACAATGTTTTTGTCGATGGAGTAATGGTATTGAACACAACTGACATTCAATATAATCTTTTGGATTTACAACCTAATAGTACAGTTGATTTTACAGTTGAAGCGGTTTCGGAGTGTGCTTGTAATAATGTAAGTACTTCCATCACCTGTGAAACTGAACCATGTCCGGATATCTCTCTTGAGATATTGAACTTACCTGAGTTCCTTTGTATTTCAGATTTGGGGAATATTTCTCTGAATGTAAATATTACAGGAGACAATACAGGTATTGTTAGTTGGGAAGGTACGGGAATTGATAATAATGGAAATATCAACCTGACCGGATTTAATCCTGGCGAATATATTTATACTGTCAATTACACTGTTCAAAAATGCGATTATTCAGCTAGTGATACATTAAACATAATACCATTACCTAAATATGAAGTTTCATCTATTAATCCTTTGTGTTACGGTGATGAAAATGGAGGAATTATCGTTACTGATGATGAGGATTACGAATATTATCTTGATGGAGTAAAAGCAGAAACTTCCACATTCCAGAATTTGGCAGCAGGAACTTATACGGTAACTGTGAAAGACATTCACGGATGTGAATCCGGTGAAACGATAACATTAATCGAACCTGATGAAATGGAACCTGTTATTTTAGGTCCTGATTTCATCAAGGAAAACAGTTCAGGTGCTTATGAAATCGGAAATGTTGACAACTTTAATTTAATCAGTATAGTTTGGTATTATGAAAACGGAGATACTATTTGTTCAGGTAGTCAATGCAATACCATAAAACTGGAAATAGATGCTGACAGAACTATATGTGTTGATATTATAAATGATAATGGATGTAATGCATCTGCATGTTTGGATCTCAGGTTTATAGAAAATGTCGATGTGGATATTCCAAATATTTTCACACCTGACGGAGACGGACTTAATGACCGTTTTTATATAACTACTGACAATACCGTATTAAGTATTAAGGATATGAAGATTTTTGACAGATGGGGAGAATTGGTATACAGCAATCAAAACTTTCCTCCAAATGATGCAAGTTACGGTTGGGATGGTACTTATAGAGGTAAAAAAGCTCTTCCCGGAGTTTATGTTTTCTATGCAATTTTGGAAATTAAAGACAGGGAGGACATGAAAATAGTCGGAGATATAACCGTTATAAGATAGAAGTAACTCACTTAAATTTTATTAAATGAAAAAAAATAGTCCGGGAAATTAATACCGGACTATTTTTTTATTTCTAATTCCTTTCATCTGATATTATTTTATATCTACTCAGATAGAATCATTTTGATTGAAAAAACATCTTTTTTTCCATTCCAAAAGCACCCTGCCTACGTAGATACAATATTTTTTAATTTTAAAAGTTGTATTGTTGCTAAGAACGAAAGTTGTGGTTAATTGATAAAAAACTATTCGTTAAAGAATTAATTTATTTTATTTTTGCAAAAAAAATCAGATTATGAAAAGAATAATATTTTTACTTCCGGTGATATTTGTTTTAAATTCCTGCATAAGTTCAAAGAAAATAGCAGAGATATCTACATCTACTGAAAAAATCGCCAAAAACAATTTTATTTCCGGTTATAATATTTTGTATAATAAGAATTATAATTTTGCAGCAATTTATAAAACTCTAAAAAAGGATATTAACGGAAATACTCCTGTAAAAATAATGGTTTACGATACTAAAAATAATAAAATTATTTGGGGTAGAAAAGCTATTAATGCAAAATTGGAGTGGGTTGCAAAAAACAAATTACAGGTAAAATATTTAACAAAAGACAAAAAACATAAGACTCTGATTTATGATACTAAACTCAGGAAACCCTTGTATTTGTAAAATTAATATAGTATTACAAGTTATTTTGATTTTGGATAATTATCATCCCAATTTTTCACTTTAGGCTCTCCGAGTTTACCTACTGATTTTGCTACAACCATTGACACTGTTGCATCTCCTGTAACATTTGCAATCGTCCTCAACATATCCAGAGGTCTGTCAATAGCAAAGATAAGAGCCAATCCTGCTTCCGGAATACCGGCTTGAGCCAATACTATAATAAGCATAACCATTCCCGCACCCGGCACAGCAGCTGAACCAATACTGGCAAGTGTTGCTGTCATTATTATACCAAGTTGAGCACTTAAACCCAAATGCATACCAAATGCCTGAGCAATAAATACTGCCGCAACTGCCTGATACAAACTTGTCCCGTCCATATTGACTGTGGCTCCAATTGGCAGAACAAAACTACTGACTTCTTCTTCCACTCCCAAGTGTTCAGTTACTCTTTCCATAGTCACCGGTAAGGTAGCTGCACTGGAACTTGTGGAAAATGCAAGCAACTGGGCGGGAGCAATTCCTTTAATGAAAAAAGAAGGTTTTTTTCTGGCCAGAAAAAGAACTATCAAATTGTAAAATACCAGTAACAAAAATAATCCTACTATAACGGTTATGGCATACCAGGCCAAAGCCTGAAACAGATCCAGGCTTGGTGATTCCACTACTAATGCTGCCAACAAGGCGAATACACCATAAGGCGCTGCTAACATTATCAGATCAATCAATTTTAATATTACCTCATTGAACCCGTCGAAAAAATCTTTTACCGGTTTTGATTTTTTTTCAGGTATTAATATCAATCCGATCCCAAAAAAGATAGCAAAGAAAATCACCTGAAGCATATTTTTATTATTGCCGGCAGCTGCAACTATATTGCTGGGGACAAGATCTTCAAGAGCTTTCAAGGGTCCGCTGGCTTTTTGCAATTCCGCCTGAGTTTTATATTTTGCAGCTTTATCAACATAATTGTTAACCAGTTCATTTCTTGTAGTTTCAGAAATGGAATTACCTGGTTTTATAGTATTTACCAATAACAAACCTATAGAGACAGCTATAACCGTTGTAATAATATACATCCCTATAGTACGTCCTCCCATAAGAGATAATTTTGAAATATCTTTAAGATCGGAAACACCTTTAATCAGAGAAGCCAGTATCAAAGGCATTGCTATCAATTTGAGAGAATTGATAAATATTCTTCCAAAAGGCTTAATCCAATCTTTGACAAAATCACCTCCCCAACTATATTGTGCCATTATCAATCCAAAAATCACTCCTAATACCATTCCAATAAGTATTTTCCAATGTAAAGCCAGTTGTTTCATTTTATAGTATTATTTTGTGAAAGCAATAAATATTCTGACAACAAATATTACCAAATTAACTTTAAGATTCGTATAAATATTATAGAATTAATATATGCGTCATTTTATAGTTAAACTGGTATAACAGGTAATCAGAATCTGTAATTGACAGAATAAATTTACCCAAAATGATAAAAGAGACTGTCTAAAAAGTCCCCAAAATGATTTTCAATGATTTATTTGCCCCTACCCCTATACCTCGACAAGCTCGGCAACCTAAGGTAAATCATTGAAAATCAGCCACCCTTTAGGGTTGGGGCAAAAGCTGATTTTCAAAAAACAATCTTTTTAGACAGCCTCTCATTGATATTAATTTAAACTTCTATTTTGTAAATATAAAGAAAATTATCTAATCAAGGTTACATCTCCATATAATTTTGATATTTCTCCTGAATCATCAACTATTTCTATATAGTAAACATAAACACCCGGAAGAGCTTTTTTGCCTCTGAATATTCCATTCCAACCTAAATTTCCACTTTCTGCACCCACTACAAAATCATTATTTTCATACAATAATTCACCCCATCTGTTAAATATCTTTAATGTCTTGACATGAACATCAAGTCCGTTTGTTGATTTAATATTAAAATAATCATTGATTCCATCAAAATCAGGGGTGAATATATTGGGTACATATATTTCAAAATCCCTGTCTATTCTAACATCAATGCAAGTTTCCTTTTGGCACAGGCTGTCAAAAAACATTTGAGCACAAAGGTAAAAATCATCCTCAGGTTTAATAGTGACAGTATCACAATTACCTGTGCATATCAGTGAATCATTTTTATACCAATAAATACTATCAAACCCCATATCCGATGCCTCAATAAAATATTTAAATTCACTATTGTATTTAACAATCTTATTACCTTTGATATTTATTTCAGGTTCTTCCGGTTGCAAAATATAGAAAGTATCCTGATAAGTACATCCATTATCATCCAATAATAACATTTTATATTCACCGGCGGTCAGATTATTGATATATAAAGAATCTCTTGTTTCTCCATTTAATTCAACTGAAAAATTAGCTGTTCCTGCCTTAGGTAAGATCTCAACACTACCGTCTTTTGAATCAAAACAGGAAAGATCACCAATCACTAAATCAATATCCAGTGGAGGATATACAATAAATGAAGTATCTACCTGGTAATTACAATCACCAACTTGATATTTAAGAATGATAGAATTTATTCCCTGTACAATATTGGATTTATAGACAACACCGAAATCATCAACTACACCACCTGTCCAATTAGCTATTATTGTCGTATCAGCTTCATAAGACAGTATGATGCTATCGACCAATTCATCATAACAAATACTCTTAGGTAAACCAGTAATTGAAACGGTCCTGTTTGGACAAGGTAAAGCCGAACAATTAGTATTGTCGGTCTTATGCTCGCAAACGCAATCTCCAATTGTCCTGACTTCGATATTCACCTCCTGCCCGTAATTGAGATTCTGAATAGTATCAGGACCGGAGCTCATTGTTTTTACATATACACCATCAATCCATATTTCATATTCATCTACACATTCTGATGTATTCCAGTCAAAAACAATAGATGAATTTGTGGATTGTATACAAGTTATCAAAGGAATTTGAATTTCAGGTTGTACTTCAATCTCTTTTTCCACTGCAAACGGGCAACCGTCATACATAAATGTTATTCTTATTTTATAATTACCTTCATTTCCCCATTTTACTTTATATTTTGACTCTGACATTTTCTGAGCTACAGTCCCTTCAACATCTATATTATAAATTATAGTATCAATATAGTTTGTCAATTCAAAAAACAATGAATCATTAGAACAAATAGTATCTTTTGAAACAATAAAATCAGCAGACGGGATATTCTCAATAACTACTTCGGGTAAATCAAAAGTACAATCAAGACCGCTTTTATACAAAGTCACCTGAGCATAATATTTCCCAGGAAGATCAACAGGATATAAATCAAAAGAGGAACCTTCTGATATTACATTATTATTGAGCAACCAGGTAACTTTAACACTGTCATATTTACCCGGGTTATAATTTTGAGAATTAACAGATAATATATATGAGCTTCCATTGAAGCATTCTAGTTTAGAAATATCTCCTTCATAATTAAAGAAAAGATAATGTTTATTTACAAAACTATCGCATCCCTCAACAGAAGAATATTTGTATTGCAACATAAAATCATTTGTCATCGTATCTCCATTGATAAAAAACGAATCCACCGCACACAAAACCGTATCTATATCATTAATATCCTCATCTATTTTATTGATCCTGACCCTCTGAATATAATGACATCCGATCGAATCATTTACATTGGTCCAAAATACTCCTCCTGTTGTAGATTTTATCAAACCTCCCAACCAGCCTGACGGTTTTATACCTACACTGAGATCAGACGCGCAAACACTGGTATCAGGTAAGATATCATCTGCAATAGTATCTACTTTCACATAAATACAGGCAGGATTTCCAACTTCACAGTCAGTGTATCCCTGCGCACAGATCTTGTAAATGGTTGTATCACTATTAAAGGTATAAACCAGCGTGGAACTATCCGAACTTTCAAGGGTATCCTGAGAATACCAAATGTAACTTGGCGCATTATCGACTCCCAGAACAGTAAAATCAAAAGTACCGTCTTTACAAACTTCAATTGTATCATTTGGATTATAAGCTCCATGTCCGGACACATAAAATTTATCGATATCATCTACTTTTAAATCACCGATTCCGTCCAGCACTTCCAAATGAAATTGCATATACGCTCCAGAGTAGCCATCAACATAAAGGTAATATGTATATCCGGGATTTAGATTAGAAGACTCAATGATCTTTGGACTCACAAGATTGGCATCTGCACTACAATCATAATAAATAATATCATTTTTATTGCTTTGGTTGACACAAAAGCCGATTAAACCATATTGATATCCGATATCCGATGTTCCGTTATCCGGAGTTATAGTTTCCGGAGTCAATAATATCTTCACATGATTAGATGAAGCGACAAACGAAAAATATGTTATATTTTGAAAAGACCCCTGAGATCCGCAAATATTAAAGTGCGGCACATTATCTCCATATACTGTATCATAAAGTTCCCAGGGTCCGTATAAAGAAGCCGAATCACAAAATATTCCGGCATTTTCACATGTTGAATCAGGCTTCTGAGAAAACATATCCAAAGATGAAATCAACAAAAAAACAACCAATAATAATCTACTAAATCTGTACATATACACCATTAAATATTTATACTTTATTTTATATCCACTCAGGCACAATCATTTTGATTTTAACACCATGACGAGCAGATGCTCAATTTTTAATAATAAGTGTATTTCATTTTTTCGCTTTTCCCATTCTTTGCCTCTGACTCCTCCTAAAGGAATAAATAAAGGAGAATCAACCCGCAGCGCGAAAAAATGAAATACCCCCCTAATAATTTGCAAAGATATATAATAAAAAATAAGAATATGAATTTTCTAAATATTATTATCTAATCAAAGTGATATCTCCTGCAAATTTTTCAATTTCTCCGTTTTCAAGAACAACTTCAAAATAATAAACATACACACCCGATGCTGCTTCCTTCCCTTTAAATTTACCATCCCATCCATCTTCAGGTACATTCAATTTCATATTTTTATTTTCATAAACTTTTTCTCCCCATCTGTCAAAAACGTAAAAATTCCTTATAGATTTTATTCCTCTGCCTGCTTTAACATAAAAATAATCATTTATATTATCATAATCAGGTGTGAATATATCAGGAATATACAATTCCGGTTTTGATAGTACATTTATCCATACATCATCATCATCATAGCAGCCTTTGGAATCAGTTACTTTAAGATATATTTTTCCTGATTCCAATGGTTTAATAACCTGAATTGTCGTATCCGGAAAATCAAATAAAAACGAAGGTTGCCAATCATAATCAATAATATTATTATCCGATAAAATATATGCTATCAATTTTATACTTTCACCGGGATATATTTCATATTTGTCAGAAGTAAGCTGCAATTGAACATCTGCACCATTAGGCACTATGATCACAGTATCCAATTTGCAACCGTTTTTATCTTTTATAAATAAGTTGTATGTTCCCGCTTCTTTAGATGTAAACTCTTTTATATTGGAATAATAATAATTATCTAAAGAATACCTATAAGGAGATTGTCCTCCATATGCAGTATCTATTGTAAACATCCCGTCATTAAACCCATAGCAAGTGGGAGGAATAATACTGATGCTTACACTATCCAACATATACTCCTTACTTGTTATCAAAATTGAATCAGTTGATTTGCAACCATTGGCCAAATCCTTGACTTCTACAAAATATTTTCCTTCTCCCTTAAAATCAGGATTGTCAGTATATTTCCCAAATGTTATTATTCCTTTATCGGAATGCCAATAAAATGAATAAATCCCGGAAGTATCATTCAAAATATCCAGTTTCAATTTACCTGTTTGCCTTTCACATATCAAAGAATCTGAGTACTCAATTTCTATTTCAGGTTTCAATGTATCGATCAAAACAGAAACTGTAGCAGAAGAATCACATTTATTTTTACCTGTAACATGCAATACATAATCCCCGGGAATCTTAATAACCGGATCTTTTTCAAGAGACATAAAATCATTAGGACCATTCCACTCAAAACTCAGATCATCGCTAACTCCCACTGCATGAAGTACAACAGAATCCGCCTCACAATTTATATTATCGCCATACGCATCAAATTCAGGATTGACAGGAATATCAAAAACATTGAAATATACCGTGGTATCACAACCGTTTTTGCCAACAACATAAACATAATATTCCCCCGGAATATTCGTATAAGCCATATTACCTTCAAAATAAAAAGAATCCGGTCCATACCAGGTGAAATTGTAACCGGTAACGGAATTTTCCGGTGTCAATTTAATTTTGGAAGTATCACATGGTAAATAAAAATCATCAATAACAACTTCCGGTTTTGACCTGTCATAATTAATATAAATAGAATCTTCTGAAAAACATCCATTGTCTTCATCTGTCAATACCACATAATACATGCCAATAGTATTAACTTCAGGATTGAATTCCGTACTATAAAATGAATTAGGACCGGACCATTCTACAGTATAATTTGCTGCACTGCTCTTCAAATTAATTTTCACAGATGAAGACAAACAATTAATATCATCAGCTGAAAGTATAATATAAGGTTTTAGCTTATTTATCTCAACATTTACAGTATCAAATGATACGCATCCATTTGAGGCGGTAACTTTCAAAACATAATCTCCTCCTCTTTCAACAAAAACGTTTTTAGCAGTAGAATAAAAACCATAGGGACCCGACCAATTATATATCAATCCTGAATCAAGAGCATTAATTGCAAGTTCAATACTATCGTTGAAACAAGTGATAATATCAGGATCTAAAATCTCGTACTGAGGTAAATTGATATTATAAACAACAACTACCGAATCCTTTGATTCACATCCCATAGAATTTGTAACTATTAAGAAATATTTTCCTGTATCCTGAACTATATTTCTTTTATCAGAAGAAATATATGCATTAGGCCCTGTCCAAATCAAACCGGTATATTCACCGTAAATATCTGCATCAATTACCAAATCATGAATACCTGTCTGGCAATTTACCGTGTCTCCAATTGCTTTAATTTCCGTATATTCATTGGACAAAGAGATATTAATAAAATATGATGACGAACATCCGTTTTGTCCTACTGCGGTAAAAACATATTGTCCCTGTGAATAAACCGTATCCACTAAATCATTGCTTCTAAAACCGGGTCCATACCAGTAAAAAGTATCAATTGTAGTCGTATCAAGAATAACATTCACAATAGAATAATCAGGATTACATTTTATTACAGGATCGAAAATCACTTCAATATCAGGAACAAGAGTATCATAAAAAACCCAAATATCAGCGCTATCGATACAATTTCCATCAGTTACGGTTACTTTATACAGACCTTCCGTATTAACTATCGGAGAAGGACTATTTGAAGAAAATGAAGGTCCTATCCAGGTAAAATCAAAAGTATCCTGAACTCCTTCTAATTCAAGAGCAACCTGTCTGTTATTTGAACAATTCAGATAAAATGTATCAGATTGAATATCCAAATAAACCGAACTATCCAGATATATACTATCATTTGCCTCACAATAACCTGTTGATATCGCTTTGACAAAATATAAACCGGGATTATTTATAACAGCGGTATCTCCTGTATAATTATAATTACCGCTTTCCCAAATAATTTCTTTTAAGGTTATATTTGAATTCAGTGATAATTTGACTTCATCATGATCACAATCGAAAATATTTGATGTATTAATAGAAATAACCGGGATAATCGTATCAACAGGCACATAAGCAACAAACTCACTTAGACAATTATTGTCCATATTTGTAACCGTAAGATAATAATATCCATTTAACGTAGAATTTATTTTATCACCTGTCATAATACTGTTATCCGGAGCTTTCCACTCAAATTTATAATTTCCTGTATAAATAACTTCAATATTAGCCGTATCGTCAATACAATTAATAGTATCGGTCACTATGGTTATTTGCGCAGCGGCACTATCCAACAAAACATTTATATCTCCACTGTTTTTGCATCCGTTTTTTCCTGTGATCGTTACAGTATAAATTCCTGCGACATGTGTATATGGTGAAAAATCTCCTGAGGAATAATTCCCCGGTCCTGTCCATTCGATTTTCTTAATAATCGAGCCTGAATTAAATGATAATCTTACGGAATCTTTTCCACATAAAAGATAAAGCTCAGGAATAGGTATCTGCAGATCGGGAATGTCAAAATCTCCTACGATTTCCACAGAATCTTTGCTAATACACCCGTTTTCATCTTCGATTGAGCAATAATACATCCCCTGCAAATCCACTAAAAGATCTTCAGAAACAATCGTATCATCCGCAGGAGTTATCCACTCAACAGAATTAATAATATCACTTGATTGAAAATCGATGAATGCCGTATCATTATTACAATTTAATGTATCGAATTGTAAAGTATATTCAGCCGGTGTTATGTTTTGTTCTATCTGTATTGAATCTTCGGATACACAGCCGTTTATTCCTGTCACTTCCACATGATACTCTCCCGGGAATAAAGTAAAAGTGTCCTTGTTTCCATATCCCAATTCTTTCCAGAATATTGAAGCGATTGAATCCTGAGTATGCAAATGCAAAAAAGCAGTATCCGTATTGCAATTCAAATCATTGCCGGTAACATAAATAAAGGGAGGCACAGTATCTTTATCTACTTTCACCATTTCAAAAGCCAGACAACCTCCGGGAGCATAAACATTGACAAGAAAATAACCTGTATCTATTGTCATTATATCAGTTCCATAAAATATACTGTCTAAAGGATCAATCCAAAGAATTGAATCAATTATTGTATTTATCGAACTAACTGATAATCTGGCAGAATCATGGACGCAATCAATGTTTTGTATATCAAAATCAAGGAGAGGGAAATCCATTTCAGACTCAATATTGATCATAGCAGTATCTTTGCAGGTACCCAAAGATAAAATAAAAGAATACTCACCCGGCTGCCCAATCAATATAGCCGTTGTATCTCCTGCAATCGTTTGTGCTTTTTTATTCCAATTGAAACTCATACCAACATCAGCTGTAAAACCCGTTCCTCTCAATAATATACCGCTTTTAGTACAAGACAATATAGTATCCCCTGCATATATACCTGCATCCGGTTCAATTACTTCAAGGTGTAAATTATAAGCTATTTCACAATTATTATTAGGTGAAGCTATATAATAATCCCCGCTTTCAAAAAAAGATTGCCCTAAAAACCTCAAGGTATCACCAATACAAACAGCCGTATCCAAATTAACCAATGAGTCAACGGGAATTATTTCCAATGTATAACATGTATCTATTATATCCGCACAAAAAGGAGCTCCGGGAGTTTCAATACTATCGATAAATTCCTCAATATCCAGAGAATCCAGTAAATCAAAAAGTCTGGTTGAATCATCTTTCAAATATGAGAACCCACAGATATTATATATTCCGACTCCAAGGGAATTAAAATCCGGATCAAGACTCATATCAATCAATTTACCATTACCATGTACGATATATTGATAAGTATATAAATTGGTATCAGGAACAATCGAATCATGAAAAACAGTATTTAGATCTAAATATATATCTGAATCATCAATACAAAATGATGAATAATAATTATTGAAAAAACCTGCATCTGCATGGCAAAGATCACAATCAATAGTGGAACCATCACAAAATTCAATAGTATATCCAAGAAAATTGCCTTTGTAAAAATGATCATGATCCCAAACTACCAAAGTCCATATTCCATTAACGGGACCGGTATTGAAATCTTCAAGGCAGCCTCTATTCGGATAATAAACTCCATTATATGCATTACCTAACCCCCAGTTGTCCAAATTAGTAAATTGATCACTCTTACCCGGATCAGGAGATGTAGCATCCTGACATCTTACAAAAGTGATATCCCATTCCAGTTTACCTGTTATAGGAAGTTTATTAAAAGGATCACGAGGTCCTACCAATGTGACCTTTTGTCCGGAAGGAGATATAAGATCAATGGTAAGATCTCTACGCTCAAAATGCTCATAGTGCAGGTAAACAGCGCATACTCCCTGATTGGGATCTGCCAGATCATCATTGGTAATTCCGCTAATTAATAATTTAATTTCCAAAGGAGTTTCATTATCAGGTATAGCGATTACCGTGTCCTGA
>JALVEG010000564.1 GCA_027031145.1 Saprospiraceae bacterium
AATATTTTACCAATTGTTTCCGTTGCTCCTACTCCTGCAGCATTTAAAAAATAATCAGGTTTTCTAAGATTAAAATCATGAAAAAATACTTCGTTTAGTTCATAATCATAATTTTGACCTGTATGGATAAGTATATGTTCAACTGCATTCGATTTTTCAAGTTTTGCAATAACCGATGAAAGTCTTATAATCTCTGGTCGCGTACCAACTATTGTCATAACTTTTAGTTTTTTTATCATTTTATACCTCTAAAAAATATGTATCTGGGTGTTCATCGTCATAATTTTCATTTGCCCAAAGAAACAATATCATCTCCTCTTTGCCAATATTTTTAATATTATGCGTATATCCTGGTATCATTTCAACAACTTCCATCTTTTTATCACTTACTTTATAACTTACTCTTTCGTTTGTAACTATATGCCTAAACTCTATAAGTGCCTCACCTTTTACAACTAAGAACTTTTCATTTTTTGTATGGTGAAAATGACTCCCTCTTTTGACCCCTGGTGCTGTTGTAGAAACTGAAAACTGCCCGCTATCAACTGTTTTTAATATTTCATAAAAAGCACCCCTGTTATCTTCATGTCCTTTCAATGCATAAGAGAAATTATCTATCTCTAAATATGTAAGATAGGTAGCATAAAGAGCTCTCTCAAAACCTGATGCAACAGGTGGTATAATTAAAGTTTCTCTATTATCTTTAAAACAATAGAGTAAAGATTCAATTTCTCCTAAAGTACGCTGATAAAGAGGTGTTACCTCCATCATAGTATTACTGTTTTTCCCTGCTAAAGACAACAAAAAAGAGTCAATCACATCATCAATATAGACCAAATCCAAAAGTGTTTCTCTATTATTTATCTGAATTTCTATATTTCGTGCAATACTATAACACCACGTAGCAATCACTGAGTTGTAATTGGGTCGAGACCATTTTCCAAAAACATTAGGCAACCGATAAATATAAGCAGCTGCTCCATACTTTTTAGCATAATTTAAAACGCTATTTTCTGCCTCAAGTTTACTCTTTCCATAATCATTATTTTGCAATACTTGCGTTGAAGAAGAAAGAACAATAGGGGTGATTAAAGAATTTTGTATTAATATCTCAATAATTTTTTGTGTAAGCATACTATTGCCCTCATAAAATTCTTCAACCTTTTTAGGTCGATTAACTCCTGCTAAATGAAATATAAAGTCAACTTCTTTCACATAAGCTTCTAAAATATTGTCACCATCTTCTTTTTCATACAGGTATAACCTATACGTATCATCTCGCTTTAAATGTTCAATAAGATTTTTTGCAATAAATCCTTTAGCTCCTGTAATTAAGATTTTCATGTTTAAATCACACCAAACTCTTTTAACGATGTTTGAACTTCATGCAATTTTAAAATCATCTCTTGCATCTCATCTATTGTTAAACGATAAGTATTGTGCGAATGATAATCCTCTGTTTCTGTAATAATCTCACCATCTACAAAATACTTATTATAGTTCAAATCTCGTGTATCTGAAGGAATCCGATAATACTCCCCCATATCAATGGCAGATACCATCTCCTCTCTAGTTAATAGTGTCTCATATAATTTTTCACCATGTCGTGTGCCAATAATCTTAATACTATGTTTAGGTTTTTCAAATATGCGCGTTAATGCCTTAGCCAGTACTTCAATCGTTGCAGCAGGTGCTTTTTGCACAAAAATATCTCCATTATTTCCATTTTTAAAGGCAAACATAACTAAATCAACAGCATCATCCAAACTCATCATAAAACGA
>JALVEG010000565.1 GCA_027031145.1 Saprospiraceae bacterium
TCTGGAAATGTCAAATTTAGACAAACCGTTTGAGGTGGATATCCAGAGATACCCTTTATCGTCTTCCAAAATAGCTTGAATGCCATTATCACACAATCCGTCTTCTTTGGTAAAATGTTCAAATGTGTCATCAATACCATTATACTTATTCAGCCCATTCGCACCAATCCAAATATTATCTTTCGAGTCCTTAAAAATACAAGCGATATCTTGTCCCCACAATTTGATGCTGTCATTGGTCAAACCTGAAAATCTTTTGAATTTACCGCTTTTTTCATTGTAAATACTCAATCCCATATTTGATGTACCTATAAAAATATCACCATTATCGTTTTGCGTAATACAATTGATAAAATGTGAGCCTAATTTATCGATAAAAGGACCGGGTTTGTCCGGTAAACCGATAAATTCTTTTTTTTCAGGATCAAATTTTCCAAGCGAATAAGAACTCCAAATTCCAATCAAAATTTTACCCGCCTTATCTTCAATAAAATCATTGTACCAATCAAATTTTTGACTTTTCGGTTGAAGTGAAAAATGGTAGAGTTTATCAGTTTTTGCTTCGATAAAATCAAAACCGACTCCAACCCATAAACCGATATAGATATTGCCTTTGCTATCTTGAAATAATTTTGATATTCTATTGGAAGCAAGTTTGTATTTGCTTTTTTTCGATTTGTCGATATGGTCTATCCGGATAAAATCTTCATTCAGAATGTCGATGCCGTTATTTTTTGTCCCTATCCAAATTTTCCCGTCATTTGCCTGAATAATAGTTGTGATATTGTCCGACGAAAGTGTTTTGTTATCGCCGTAAATATGAAAAGCCGTACGGAATTTATTTTTATACGGGCTATATTTGCATAAACCACCCATAGTTCCTATCCACAGATTACCGGCATTGTCTTTAAAAAAATCAAATATATAGTTGGAAGGCAAAGACCGTTTGTTTTCATCCGAGTGGACGATAGAATAAAGTTTGCCGGAAGCTCTATCAAAAATTTTCATACCTATCCCGTTGGAAATCCACAATTCATTATCATTAAAATCTATCAAATCAAAAGTAGAACCTCCAAGGTATTTTGAAAACACCTCTTTTTCTCTGTTAAATTGATATAATCCGTCAATTCCTGCAATCCAAAACACACCGGTTTTGTCAATATAGTATTTTGTAACATCCTTATCTCTTTTGCGTGTTTTATTGGCAGGATCTGCTTTGTAATATGTAAATTTCTCTTCTTTTTTCGCAAATTTGCAAGGATCTAATCCTCTACCGCCAATCCATAAATTGCCTTGGTTATCATTAAAAATCCGGTGGTAATAATAGGTGTTAAATTGGATAGCAGGTTGATGTTGAAAAGTTTTGTGAGACTTTGTTAAGGGATTGTACTTATGCAATAAGCCGTCTGCTGTATCAAACCAAATAGTACTATCGTTTTCACAATAAACAGACATAACAAATCTGCTTTTAGAATTCAAACTGTCATTTTTAAAGGGGAATATGTGTACAAATCTATGATTGGCGGATTCGTAAATATCCAGTCCGCCATTACTACCTATCCAAATCATACCCTTAAAATTTTGTGTTAATGCACAAACGATATTACCTGATATTGAAAAAGAGTCATTTTGATTGTGAAAATAATTAGTGAATTGGTAACCGTCAAATTTATTTAGACCATTCCCGGTTGCTATCCATAAATAACCTTCTTTATCTTGAAAAATTTTATTTATTCTGTTATTGGATAAGCCGTTTTTGGTAGTAAAAATATCAAAACTGTAATAAGGAGCGTAATAAATCCCTTTTTGTCCTTGCAGAGTGAACAAATAAAATAATAGCAATATGGTTAAAGCTTTTTTCAAAACCAAGCTTTAAGTTAAAAAGTAGAGTTAAAGATAGTAATTAAATAAATATAAACATTGTACTTAGGGCAATTTTCTTTATCAATTAAGAATAAGTATAAGAACAGTAATTACAATAGAATTTTTTGAAAATGTATCAAAACATTATTTGCTTATGACTAACTTTTTAATTACAGTTTTTTCATTAAAACTAATACGTACAAGATAAACACCTGAGTTTATAGATTCAGTATCTATCGTAATTATCTTATGCTTTGATAATTTGAAAGTATTTAATATTTCTTTCCCTGTAATATCAATAATTTTTATTTCTGCATAAGTATCTTTTAAACTTGAAAAATCCAATTTGAAATTATCTTTAGAAGGAATAGGATATATTTTAATCTTACTTGTTTCAATTTCTATGTTTGCTGTTGATTTATCAATACATACAGTAGTGTCTTTTTGACAACTTGTTGTATTGTTTGTAACTACAAGTTTGTAACAGCCTTTTTCGGTTAAATTATCGATGTTTTTACTGGTACTGGTATAATTATTCGGTCCTGTCCATAAAAATGAAAACTCATCTTCATTATCAATACTCACAGTTATCTTCCCTGGAACATCATTTGAAATATCAACCTTTTCTATGTTGTAGATATGAATATCATCAGGTTGAGTTATAGTGAAACTTTTTGATGCGGTTTTCTTTTTAGCATCTGTTAGCTCCAAGGAATAGTCCCCAGCTCTAAGATTGTATATTTTTGATTGCGTACTTCCTGTGCTCCAAGTATAAGTATAAGGCTCAGTTCCATTGTCAATACTTACAATGTCAATATATCCATCATTTTCTCCATAACAACTTACATCACCTTGTTCAAAATTGATTACCAAAGCTGCTGAAGCTGCATTTACCTCGACAGAATCAACTACGGCACATGCTAATGCATCAGCTACAGTTACATAATAATACCCGGGAGACAATCCGGTGATAGTTTGAGTAAACTCCCCATTGCTCCAAGCATATGTGTAAGGCATAAGACCTCCAGATGGATTAGCTGTAGCAGTACCATCATTGGAATTACCTGATGTTTCATCAGTAGAACTAGGATTAACGAATATTTCACTGTTTGAATTTATATTATAACTTCCTGCTTTAGAACAATTAAATGAGTCTGTAACTGTTACTGAATATATACCGGAGCATAAAGCAGTTATGGTTGAGGTTGAATCCCCTGTGCTCCAATTATATGTATATGGATAAATGCCGTTTATAACACTGTCAATTGTGATAAAACCATCACATTCACCAAAACAAACGGTATCATCCATAACAACCATTAAACTAAGGGTTGGGCAGTTAAAAGGTAATATTGTAACACTGTCTGAAGCACTACAACCTGTATTATCAATAACTGTTACAATATAGTCTCCCGGTGATAAGCTGTCAATTGATTGTGTTGATTGACCGTTACTCCAATTGTAGCTATAAGGAGGTGCACCACCTGAAGGTGAGCAAGTAGCAATACCATCATTTGCTCCATATACAGATTCATTAGTGCCAATAGGGTTGACCGATATTTCTGAATTAGAGAAAATGATAAAACTATCGATTAAAGTGCAATTATTTGCATCATTTATTGTGACAGAATACGAGCCGGAACATAAGTTGACTATTGATGAATCAGTACTTCCGTTTGACCAAATATAATTGAATGGTTCTAGTCCATTAGCTACATCAACTACTGAAACAAACCCATTACAATTTCCAAAACAAATAGTATCAGATTGTTCAACAATTGCAGTCAATAATTGGCAAGAGAACTCAAGTACTTCAACAGTTTCCACTCCGAAACATTCATTGTAATCTGAAACTGTTACATGATAGCTTCCCGGAGATAAATTTTCAATTGTTTGGTCATATTCTCCTGTGCTCCATTCATAAGAATAAGGAGGTATTCCACCTGTTGGATTTGCAGTTGCGGTACCATCGTTTTGATTATTGCCGGTTTCATTTGTAGCGCTAGCATTCGGTGTAGGACCTTCAATAACCGATACTTCAACCTCTGAGCTATCATAACACCTTCCATCAATGCTTACCGTGACCGTATATACTGTTGTCTCTGTTGGTGAAGCGGTAGGATTGTAGATAGTAGGATCATCAAGGTCGTCTTCAGGTGTCCAACTATATTGGTTGCCTCCGGAAGCTTCTAAAACAACACTGCTTCCGTTACAAACAGATACATCTTCGCCAGCATCAGCAGTTACTGATTCTGTGAAAAAGCTTTCCTCGGTACAATTTGTATTTGTTCCATTCCAATTATATGGAGATATTGTAACAAAAATTTGTGTTCCACAAGGAAGATCTTCTGGATCATAATAAGTTTGGCTTCCTACATCTTCATTATCTACAATATCAGTTCCTTCCGAAGTAGTTCCGATTGAAATGAAATATCCCTCAGCGAAATAAGCTTCTTCCCAGATTAAATCAGTTGTAATCAATACATCATAAGCTCCATTAGATGGTTGTGTTAATGATGTACAATCAGGTAAATCATCGCATAGATCTTCTACTTGAAATTCACTATTACAGCCAAAATCATTGTTCGCAATATCATTTGTGCCCAGATTGTCACTAAGAAAAATGCAGATACTTTTAACATTGCAAACAGAGAGGTTATCATTGCTTTTTATTTCGAGATCTTCACGCCAAGATACACTCGAATGTATAGTTGATGGATCTATGTTTTTTAAACCGTTTAAAGAAGTTATTTCATCATTATTGAAGATGAATATATATCCGTCAATACTTGTTAGGTTTTCTAAACCATCAACATTTTGAAGGTTCATGTTTGTTTCTAAATGCAAAAAACCCCCGACGCTTTCCAAACTTGATAAGCCATTTAAATTATTTAAATTATTGTTATATGAAATAAACAAATCCCCTCCTACAGACGTGATGTTTTGTAATCCGGATAAACTAGTAGCTGTATTTATATCGCTAATTGATAAGTCACCTCCAACGCTCCCAATTCCGCTTAAACCACTCATGGAGCTTAGGTTTTGATTAAATGAAATACGCAATTCACCACCAAGGTCGGAGGTAAGGTTATTAAGCCCGTCTAAATTTTCTAAATTAAAATTATTTGTAATAAGCAAATCTTCAGCGACACTAACTAAACCTTCTAAACCATTTAAATTGGTTAAGTCAAAATTGAATCTTATATATAAACTCCCACCTATAGAAGTGATTTGAGATAAACCATTCAAATTAAGGATATGAGAATTTGCGGATCCATCACAAAAACCAATACATACATCTCCTTCAATTTCAGAGCAGCCGGGATAATTAGTCGAAAAATTATCAATATCGGCTTGGGTCGTAAATGTAATTCCTCCGGGCAAACAAGCAAATAAAACAGAATTAAGGCTAATAAGTAAAACTGTTAGCAAAAGAGTTTTTGTTTTTTTCATAGTAAGCTAAATTATAATTATTAAAAGATTATAGTTTATATTAAAACAATGAACCTGTCCTTTATTCAGAATAATATCATTTGTATTGGTGATATGTCAAGCACTTATTTCATGTTAAGCCCAAATATAAGTATTTATAAAAACAATAACAAATAATTTAATATTTATTTTATGTTTTTCTGTTGATTTAATTGGTGTCATGGTAGTACTTGTTAAATATTGATATTGATTTTTTAGAATAGGCCTTATTATTAGGTGCATTTCATTTTTTCGCGTTATTACAAGAAATTTTGTTGATGTGGGCAACATTGCGTACCTGCGGCACGCATTTTAGTTGGATAAAAGCCCTTTTTTACCCATGTTTTGTGCCTAACGGCACATTGATGTAGTATTTATAAGTAAAACTGATTAATTTCATAAGTGAGGCGGTTTGTGCATATAGAAAAATTAACCTTATATGCGAAAAAATGAAATGCGCCTTTTTTATTTTATCATAATTACATCGTATATTACCATATTTATTGGTTATATTGAACTTTTTTGTTCATATTGAAGTTATACTAATAGTATAATGTAAATAGTATAATACATATTATAAAATAATATTAAAATCTCAATTCGATGAAAAGACCTAATAATCCGTTTTTAACAAAGGGATACATAAGTCCCCTTTATTTTTGTGATAGACAGAAGGAAACTATTGCTATAATGGAAGCCCTGACGAATGGAAGAAATATAACCTTATACGGGAGAAGGAAATTGGGGAAAACAGCATTGATAAAAAATGTATTTTACAGTATGGAAAAAAGCTATATTTGTATATGGATCGACCTCATGCCAGCTCAAAACTTTGCTGAAATGGTTAATATTATGACCAATAATATTTACTTGGCAATCGAAAATAATAAATCGTTGAGTAAAAAATTTCTTGAATATATCAAAGTATTAAGACCTGTAATTAGCTATGATGATTTGACAGGAACTCCTCAAATTACTTTGGATACTTCCAATAGTAAGCTCGTGAGAAGAAATTTTGAAGAATTATTACGTCTATTAAAGCTTTTCAAAAAACCGGTGATTATTGCAATGGACGAATTTCAACAAATCTTGAAGTTTCCTGAAAAAGATACTGAGGGGTATTTAAGAACAATAATACAGGAAATGCCTGAACTTAATTTTATTTTTTCAGGGAGTGACCAACATTTGTTGCATCAAATGTTTACCGGATACAATAAACCTTTTTATCAAATGAGCCAAATGATGAAACTTGGAGAGATTAATTCTGATATATATTCGGAATTCATCTTGAATCATTTCTCAAAAGCCGGTAAAAAGATTGAAGTTGAGGATATTGAATATATACTTGAATGGACGAATGGAATAACATATTACGTCCAAGTAATCTGCAATAGGGTATTCGCACAAAAAACAAAAAAGATCAACAGATTATTAATAAATACCGTTTTGAATAATATACTATCCGAATTTGAAGATAGCTATTATACTTATAGGGAAATGCTTACTGCAATTCAATGGAAAGTCCTTAAAGCTATTGCATTAGAGGGAAAAGTAAGCAAAATCTATTCAAAATATTTTATGAGTCGACACGATTTCTATAATGCATCATCACTTAGAAAAGCACTTGAAAGCCTGATAAAAGATCAATTGATTTATAAATCTACCAATCAAGGGATAGCTCAATATGAAATACAAGATGTTTTCTTTTCTAAATGGTTGGCAAGGTAATTTTCTGTTTTTATTATTTTGACTATTGTGAAATTATATTTTCTCAATTATCATTTCCCTTCTAAGAGAAACAGGAAAGTGTTCTATATAGAAAGTTGTGAAAATATTATTATGCTATTGCGATGTTTTAACATAATTTATTTCGTTTTTACTAAATACTTTACCTGAGTACTTACAATTTTTAAATAAAAGCATTGTTGTTTTGGCTAAATAGTATTACCTTCACTCTTATTATTGATATTAAAATATT
>JALVEG010000566.1 GCA_027031145.1 Saprospiraceae bacterium
ACAGTTTAGAATTTAAAGTATCTAAAAATACTTTTTGAAGTAGCGTAGCGGATTTAAATATTCTTTCTTTTGAAGATTGTTTTTGGGCTGTTTTTGTAAGCCATGTCAAAAATTCTATGTTTTTAAATGAATCGTTATTTTTCTTTATCATCTTATAAAATGAAAATACCAATATGTTTATTAAAAAAATAGAAAATATAATAAATAATAATTTTTTCTTCATAAATCACTCCATTTATAAAATTTTAGTAAAATAATAAAAAATAATGCAGGGGGCTGTATATCCCCCTGCATTATTTAAAATATTAATTTGAAACTTTTGTATAACAAGTAACTCTTGCCCCTCCAGGACAACTTATATCGGCGCAATTCACTGTACCCCCCGAGCAACCCATTCCAGTACACGATACGCCACCGCAACCGTTATCTTGATTTGCTAAAATATTACTTGATAATATTAATGAAAAAATTAAATTAAGTATTAAAATTATATAAAATAAATAACGTTTCATAATTTTACTCCTTTTTATTATTATATTAATAGACTAAATTGTAAAGTGAAGATAAAAGAACAAAATAAGGGGGTGACTTATTTCTGACTGAATTTATAAGACAAGTTAAATAGATAATATTATCACTGTGCCAACAATAAATAGGCACAGATATAGATAGATAGATAGATAGATAGATTATAAATATAACTATATTTGCATAAATATAGTTTATTTTTAAACCACATAAAATTATATATATTTAGTAGTTCATTATAAATTTACTCTAAAAATTAATGAAATATTTAAATAGGAATCCTTTCCCTTGTAAATTTTAGAAAATTATACTACAAAAGAATGGAATTGTCAATAACAATTTTCTTAATATTAAAATTTTTCAGTTGTATCTAATTGATAGTAGTTAAAAATTAAATAAAAATATTTTATGCTTGTATTAATTATTAAGTTTATTTTACATAAATTCTTCAAAATCAATGAAATATCATAGAAATTCTGATAATGTGCTCCATAAAATATCATTATTAGAACTCCATCACATACATAGTAATTTCACGGTTTGACAGAAGGTCCTGAATTAAAAATGCAATTCCACGTCGATAGTACAAAAAATTTATTTTAAAACTTGTCTCATTTATATCAGTTTTCTCCAAAGCTTTTCTATAAAATTAAAGAAAAATTAGCATCCATTCTCAACCCGCAGGAGTCTTTACTTATCAGTGCCTTTTAGTTCAAACAAACAAATTTGATTTTTGGTGGAAACACCTGCGATGGTGTTCGCATCCAGCACTGCAAAGTGTAAAATAGAAATAGAAGAATCACCATTTTCCAAATGGATTTCGTTTTGAAGTTTAATCTGGTTTGGAGGAATAATGTTAAATTGATAGATGATATTATTGTTATGATCAGGGGCATAAGGTAATAAGTATAAATCATTATTAAAAATGTCCATATCCTGTGTCAGGGATACCGTTATAAAACCTATTTTAGGTTTGCGTTTCTTGTAGATTGCATCGATTCGTTCCATTTGTTTTTTGATACGTGGAATGTTCTCAAGGCTTACCGTGCAGGATGGTTCGTACTGCATATCCTTTATTCTTTTAAATAAAATTATTTTGGGGATGGATTTACCCACAGCGATGATGTAATCCATGCGGTTGTTTAAAAATCGTGTAAACCAAAAATTCCGGCCATACGTTTCCTGCAAAAATTTGAATTCTTCTCTTTTAAGAAAACTGTGATATTTCGTATTCGCCAGGTT
>JALVEG010000567.1 GCA_027031145.1 Saprospiraceae bacterium
ATAAAAGATAGAAAAATTCTATGAATTTTCCTATCTTTGTAGCATAAGGCGAAGTTAGCGAACTTTAAGCCCGCTACGACGCCATATATTAACCGTTGTAGCCAATTCGAAAATGAAAAATTAAATGAAAATTTCAAAAGATTTTTTTTATGAACACGAATTGACAATTACAAATGATATTTGGAAAATTGATTTGTTTTATGAAAGTTCTCGTTCAAAAAAATTAAGAATAAAACCATCAAAAGATATTCCAATTCTTCCAATCGTAGATAATGACAAGTTTTACTCTGCTATCAAAATTAATGCAACAAGAAAAGGAGTAACAAAAAGTTGTATTTTAACAGGAATAGACGGAGCATTTATTCTACACAATTTAGAAAAGAATAATGAAGGTCAAACCGTAATGATTCATAAGAACAATATTATTTTAAGTATAGGATTCACTTTGGTATCGATTAATTTGGAAAATTTTAGAATAAATTGGAAAATAAGACCTGATCCTGCTGAAATATTTGAATTTTATAAATATGAAAGAGATATAATTTTAAGGGGGGAACTTGATATTCACCGTATTAATATTGAAAGTGGAAAGGTATTATGGAGATTTCACGGAAATGACGTTTGGATAAATGTAAACGGAAAAGAAGAAATTCGACTTAATAAAAATAACATTTCACTTTATGATTGGAATGATACTTACTACTTGATTGATTATAATGGAAAATTAATTAAATCACAAAAAAAATTGATATATCGGAAAGTATTTTTTAAAAGTGAACCTAAACTATGGCTACTTCTTATATTTAAAGAATTAATAAAAGTTGTTAAACAACGACTATTTGTAAAACAAATCAAAAATGAATAAACTATTAATTATTGGTATTGGAATATTTTTGTTTATTATTGTTTTTCTCTATTTCTCAAAAAAAGGAAAGGAAAATTTAATGAATATATTTACAAAAGTGTTATTTCGTAAAAAAGGAACAATATTCTTTCACGAAGATGACTACTGCCAGGTCGAAATAGTTCCGAAAGAAAATATGTCTGACTTAATAAAAGAAGCTGAAAATATTGAAGACTTTTCTACTGAATATGGATTTTCAGATATTTATATAAGAAATGAACATAGTATAAATTTGAGTCAAAGAAAAATAAAAATAACAGAACTTGAAAGCATACTATCAAAATTAGAAGTAAAAAAACACACTGATGTAATGACTGGATATGGTAATGATTATAGAGTGATAAGTGAAAAAACAATCGGATTTGGAAAAAATTATTCAGCAATATATTTTGATTATGAGAATGGTGTAGTAAAGAATATATGGGTTTCAAATTTTTTTGAATTCAATCAAGATAAACTAACTGACGTTCTTCTTGAAATAGGAAAAAAATGGAATTTAGTTTTAATGGATTGGAATAGTAGTGAATTGATTGACTTGTCGAATAAAGAAATGATAAGAAAATATTTAAATTCTAAAAAATAAAAACTGGCTACAACATTATATATATCGCATAGCGGGGTTCTCGCCTACTTCAATGTTTAGGCGTATTTGCACCGGAAAATTCATAGAATTTTCCAATGCAAATAAAAGATAGAAAATTCTATGAATTTTCCTATCTTTGTAGCATAAGGCGAAGGAAAGCGAACTTTAAGCCCGCTACGACGCCATATATTAACCGTTATGGGCAACCAAAGAAAAGAAACAGCAATGAATAAAGTAAACATTATAAAAGAAATTAGAGAATTACAAAACCAATTATCT
>JALVEG010000568.1 GCA_027031145.1 Saprospiraceae bacterium
ATCTCTTGACGATTCCTCAATTTCAATAGGAGATAATAGTGAATCTAATGAAGTAGGTTCTATTGCTATAGGTATTAGTACAAAATCTAAAAAACAAGGAGCAATATCAATAGGGAATCAAACCCAATCATTGGATACAAATGCAGTAACAATAGGTTATAAATCCGAAGCTTCAAATAATTCTGCAGTAGCAATAGGATACGAAACAAATGCATCCGGGAAAAAATCATTTGCCTTTGGCAATAATACAACAGCTACTTCTGCATATGAAACGGTAATTGGAACATTCAATGAAACTTATTGCCCCTATAATGAAAATTCTTACGACTATCGTGACCGATTATTTGTTGTTGGTAACGGCTTTAATGACTCTGACAGAAGAAATGCTTTAACCCTGCTAAAAAGCGGTAAACTTGGTCTTGGTACAGCAGATCCTCCTCAGCAACTCACACTAACAAATTCTATGCAATTGCCTTATACTACTGCAGCAGATACAGGAATTATATATTTAGGTAATGATCGTTTTTTACATAATTATAATAAACCCGGAAATCAAGGTGGCAATACTTTTTTAGGAATAAATACAGGAAACCTTACCTTGGGAGGAACTAATTTTGACGATGGAATAAATAATACCGGTATTGGGTATAAAGCATTGAATTCTTTATCAGAAGGTTCTGCCAATTCGGCTTTAGGATATTTAGCGCTATCCAAAACAACCACAGGTAATCAAAATACTGCAATTGGTGCATTCTCAATGTGGAATAATGAAAGTGGTTATTCAAATGTTTCCATCGGATATGCTGCTATGTCAGATAAAACCAATAGTCATTACAATACCGCTGTCGGTTATTCTGCAGGATACGGTTCAACTAGTCATCAAATACTTGGAAACAGCCTTTTTGGATATGAGGCAGGAGATTCGCTAACCTCTGGAGATTACAATGTATGTATAGGATACAAAGCAGGAGATAATATCACTACGGGAAGTAATAATATCATTATTGGAAAAGAAATTGATGCTCCGGTATATGATGGTAGTGATCAACTCATGATTGGAAACATTATTTATGGTAACATGGATGAATTGCTTATAGGAATTAACACTACAAACCCTCAAAATACAATGCATATTGTCGGTAATGACACCTTAGGATCAATAATGATAAGCCCAAATGAAAGTTCAAATAATGATGATGCTTCTATTTTCTTATCCGAAGATGACGACGGAACCTATGGTATGCAATTAAAATATGAAGGTATTACCAATCAATTTCAAATTTCAGGTAAAAACAATAATACAATACACCCCAATCATCTTGTAATTAATCGTGATGATGGTAAAATAGGCATTGGCATTGACAATCCTTCCGCACAACTACATGTCTTAGGCAATAGTTATCACGATGGAGATTTTATAGTTGGAGGGAATTCTCTTACGTCAACTGATGATACTTTAATGTTTTTTGATAAATCTAAAGGAGCATTTAGATTTGGGGAAATAAATAATTTAAATTGGCAACCCGACAGTATTGGAAATCTTTCTTTTGCAGTAGGCAGAAATGCTAAAGCAAGGCATTTTTCCACAATTGCAATGGGAGTAGATGCCGAAAGCACAGGGTCAGGTGCCATTTCTATTGGAAGCGGTACAAAAGCTTCCGGCACACAATCCTTAGCATTAGGCAATAGTACTGAAGCGAGAGCTTATGGATCATTATCTTCAGGTTTTAATACTATTGCTTCCGGAAATAAATCCGC
>JALVEG010000569.1 GCA_027031145.1 Saprospiraceae bacterium
GAACTGTAATTATTCCAATTTGTTTTTAACGTATCAATACAATCGCTATAAGCATTTATTAACATTTGTTTATTAATATTCAATAAACTATCTCTCTCTATTTTACTTTTGGATTTTACTATTTTCTCAATTAAGGTATCTTCTCTTTGTCTGTACGAAGCAAATAATTTATGGCTGTTAAAAATTTCTTTGTTTGAAATAATAGAGGAAGTTAAATGATACTTTTGAATATCCTCTCCCGGAATACTGATTTTTGTTAAATTTTTATGATCGTAAAATGCAAAAATAAAATTTGACTTATTTCCTTTGCTAATAATACCTCCGGGAGTTAATATTTTTGATTTAGAAGGATAAAAATTAAACCTTAACAAGGTACCATCAGGTATTTTATCGGAAAAGAAATCGATTTTACCATTATTTAAAACAATTGTGTCAACAACCAGTTTGGATGATCCGTTTAATGCATCTTGAATTTTTTCAATTTTGCACACAATTATGGTGTCATTAATATTGGCATTTGGAGAAATCTCTAATTTAATACCATTATTTTTCAATTGTTCTTTACAACTAAAACTTAATAAAACCAACAGGAGCATCAAAAAAGATACCCCTGTTTTTCTTAAATATGATTTATATTTCATCATCAATGTTTTTATCACTAAACCAGTGATTTATTAAATCTTTTGATTCTGTACTTTTCAATGAATGAACATCATCATAAAGTTTTTGCGAATTGTAAATAAAATTTGAATAATCTCTTTCTTCAACTGATTGTAAAACAAGATCAATATCAGATGAAATATTATTTAATTCGGAGTTAGAGTTATTTAAAACTAATTGTTTTAATGAATTCATTATATCGGTATATTCAGGATAAAGAATTACGCCAATTCTTCCTTTTTTTTCACAGTCACATTTACATGTTACCCAACTACACTCGCACTTTGGTGTTTCGTCACATCCACATTCAATTGATGCAGAGCAAAAATACCCCTCACATCTACCGTCAACTGTACAGGGCAATGAATTCCCTGCAATTGCTAAAATAACGTTTTCTGCATTGTTTATTTCTTGATTGCTCCCATTTTGTTGTGAAAATGAATTTAAAGAGAAAAGTAATAAAATAATAATAGCTGTTGGTATAAAATAAAATCCATTTTTTTTCATAATAATATAATTTTTAAATTACGTCCTACCTTTTATTTATAGATGTGTTCGGATCAAATTTTTCATCTGTTTTAAAATTTCGATTTAAATCATATTTGTTTGACGTCTTCATCTTTAAATAATGAAAATTTGAAAATGTGACATGTTTTTTTGAAATAGTTTTATATTTTTTTTATTATAATGTATAAAAGTCATAAAAACAATGTTAAATGATTAAAAAGATAATTCCTTTTTTAATAGGAAAACTATATTTGTTTTTATTCGTTTGTATAATAAAAAATATAAATGCTAAACAAATACGCAGAAATTATTTCCAATCAACTTTCCATTGCATACAACAGGGTTTTTAATGTATTGAGATTGTTTGATGAGGGTGCTACAATTCCGTTTATAGCAAGATACAGGAAAGAGATGACAGGTTCGATGGACGAGCAAATGATAAATGAGATAGATGAAAAGTTCAATATGCTCAAAGAACTTCTCAAACGCAAAGAATTTGTCCTGAGATCCATAGAAGACCAAGGCAAATTGACAAGCGAATTGAAGAAAAAAATCGAAAATTCCTTTGATCCGGTTGAAATTGAGGATCTGTATCTTCCTTTCAAACGAAGCAATAAAACCAAAGCAGCCAAAGCAAGGGAAAAAGGTCTTGAACCATTGGCAAATTATATATTTGAACAAAGACATCCGGATATTTCCTCTTACGCCAAACAATTTTTAAATGATGATATAGCGACAGTGTCCGATGCTATTCAGGGAGCAAAAGATATAATAGCGGAACTGATAAGTGAAGATAAGGATGTTAGGGATCTGGTAAGATATTCTTTTGATAAATATGCATTTTTGGAATCGAAAGTAGTAAAAACAAAAGTCGAAGAAGCTCAAAAATATAAAGACTATTTTGAATACAGTGAAAAATTGAATCGTATTCCTTCGCATCGCCTTCTTGCAGTATTGAGAGGAGAAAAAGAAAAATTTTTAAGATTGAAATTTATCATAGATGAAGAGATTCTTTTTGATAAACTGCAAAGAAAAGTCATTAAAAGGAATAGTCTGGTAAGGGAATTAATCAATGAAGCGCTTGAAGATAGTTACGATAGACTTATAAAGCCGGGTATCGAAACGGAAATGAGGGCAAAATACAAGGAAATAGCAGACAGGGAAGCTATTGAAGTATTTGAAGAAAATCTAAAACAATTGTTGCTGGCACCACCTGTAGGGCAAAAACGAACTTTAGCGATAGACCCGGGATTCAGAACAGGTTGCAAGGTTGTTTGTCTTGACAATAATGGAGATTTGCTTGATGACGGTGTAATCTATCCTCATCCGCCGCATAATAAAATGATAGAATCGGAAAGCATAATCTTGGATTTTATCGATAAATATGATATTGAAGTAATAGCAATAGGCGACGGTACTGCAGGAAGGGAAACGATGAATTGGCTGGAATCATTGAAATTGGATAATCATATTAAGTTGTATTATGTCAATGAAGACGGAGCATCCATTTATTCGGCTTCGAAAATAGCAAGGGATGAATTTCCCGACAAGGATGTAACGGTCAGGGGAGCGGTATCCATAGGCAGGAGACTGATGGATCCGTTGGCGGAATTGGTGAAAATCGATCCCAAATCCATCGGCGTCGGGCAATACCAACACGATGTAAACCAAAAGTTGCTCAAAGATAAATTGGATAGAACGGTTGTCAGTGCAGTAAATACAGTCGGGGTAAATCTCAATACGGCTTCGGAGCATTTACTCGCTTATGTTTCGGGACTGGGAACGGTATTGGCAAAAAATATAGTAAAATTCCGTTCTGCTAACGGGCAATTTGAGGATAGAAAACAATTGAAGCTGGTGCCTAGACTTGGCGAAAAAGCTTTTGAGCAATCGGCAGGCTTCTTAAGGATACGAAATGGCAAAAATCCTCTTGACAATACAGCGGTTCATCCCGATCATTATGATATTGTAAAAAAAATAGCATCGGATCTTGGTGTGGATATTGATACATTGCAAGGAAATAAGGATTTGTTGTCAAAAATAGATTTAAGAAAATATATCACAAAAGAAACCGGGATTCCTACCCTTAAAGATATTATCAAAGAACTCGAAAAACCCGGTTTGGATCCAAGAGGGGAAGCATCTGTTTTTGCTTTTGACGAAAGGGTCAAGACAATAGATGATTTGGAAGCAGGTATGATTTTGAAAGGGAAGATAACGAATATCACCAATTTCGGTGCATTTGTCAATATAGGTATCAAGGAGAACGGTCTTGTTCATATATCACAATTGGCAAACAAATTTGTAAAAGACCCCAAAGATATTGTTTCGCTCAATCAGGAAGTAACGGTGAAAGTAGTGGCTGTAGATCATCAAAGGGGCAGGGTTCAGTTGTCTATGAAAGAGGTATCATAATCTTGCCAGCCATTTTGAAAAGAAAACATCCCGGATTTCATATTGGGCGGAGCCTTGATTGGTGGATTTGTAAATCAATTTGTCAAAACTTCCATTATGGTTTTTGGTTCCTTTTGCCTGTCGCAAAAATACAGGGGACTGAAATATCCCTTTTTTAAAAAGGGATTATAAGGTCGTTGCATAGACTGAAAATTTTTGTTCCAAAAATGCTGTAACTATTCAGGTAAGGTGCTTTTGAAAAAAAAATGATTTTTTTCCAGATAAAGTTAATACCAAATAAAATTCAAATATACTATTCCGATAGGACTCAAACAAATATGCATTTGTCATGTTCAAGGGACTTACATCCTCTTGATAAAATATATCATCCCTAACGGAATTTGGTTCAAAAGAAAATAAATTAATGTTGGGTTTTATTCTAATTCCTATTTTCTATTTACAAGGGACTTATGTCCTCCTGCTAAAATATATCATCCGTATTTTGACGGATTTTAGAAGTGTTAAAACTGTTGGGTAAGTAGAATATCGGGGGAAAGTCCCGTTTAGGGACGAAATATTCTAGCCAGCTGACGTGTGCCTCCGCTTTGCAACCGCTAAAGCTTTAAGCGAACGCGGTAAAACTTCAGCGACACACGGAAAATCGTAGGTGAAATAGAGATGAATGTATTCAGATGAGTTCCGTAGGAACGACATATAGAAAAAGTTTCAGACCTCCTGACTTGTTCAAATTAATTGAATAAATATGAAGGAATTATTATTTTTGTGGCGTAAAATAAAAAAGTAAAAATATAGAATAAAAAGTATTATATCATGCAAATGCAATTGCCATTATTTCCTCCGAAAACGAAGTTGTTGTCAGCGACATGGGGTGTTTTCGAAAAAGATGATTTTGTGTATTATTTACATAACGGCTCCCCCGTACACTTACATCATAAAGACGACATAAAGACGTATCGTTATGTAACAGCCACATTAATAGTAAATCATTCGTGTAGTGCAAAACGGCTTAGCGAAGTATTTGGAGTAGGAGCATTTAATTTTCGGCGTTATGCAAGGATGTTTCGCGAGGAAGGAGCGGAAGCCTTTTTTGGACAAGATCAACGAAGAGGCAGGCGTCATGAGCTTACAGATGAAAAGTTGGGCAAAGCACAAAAATTATTAGACGCCGGAACATCACAGGCTAAGACAGCCAGAATGATAGGGGTAAGTGAAGGTTCTATTCGATATCATTTGAAAAAAGGGAATTTAAAAAAAAGAGAAAGAGATAGATGATAAAGAATTAACCAGTCCAAGTCGAAGGAATGAAGCAGATATACTGGCAGCAGAAGGTTTTGGGGTAGCGACGACAAATGTTTTAGAAAGAGCATTGGCAGCCATAGGACAAATAAAAGGAGTTCCCGTAAAATTTATTCCAAGTGAAGGAGTTGATTTTGGAGGAGTTTTATTTTTACTACCGTCCTTACTTTATGCAGGCTTATTAAGTTACAAATCGCATTATCAGGAGTTGGGTGGATATTACAGTTTAAATAATATCATAATAGGTCAGGAGATCTGAGTTTATGAAATTTGTATAATTTTTGTTTTTGTAGAATATCAAAATGATTCTACCTGAATAGTTACAAAATAACTTAAAGTCTCAAACATTTACAAAAATATTGTATTTCCGGTAACAAAAATGGTTTCTTATTATACTATAATTTACAGGAATACAGGAATAGATTACTAATATCACATCGAAAATATTATTAATTTAATTCCTTACATAATTATTTTTCAACTAAAATATTTTAAAATGAAATTAAAAATTTACATCGCAATCGGACTTTTTTGTTTCTTTTTGGTTAGTTGCATGTCCACAAAGCCACAATTGAACAAAGACATTAAAAAAGGTATTAAATCTGATTATATTTTTGTCGGCAAAGTTATTAAGCAAGGAGCTTCAAATGTATCTTTTGTTGAAGAAAATAATGATGTTTACCTTGTTCAAGTAAAAAAAGTAATAAAAGCATCGGGTGGTTATGAGCACTTTGAAAATAGTAATATTACTGTAAAAACCGGTAATGTATTAAAACTTAGACCAAATAAAAGCTATATTATATTTTCAAATATATGGCTTTTTGGAGAATCACTGGCAGTAATTGCAAATCAAGTTGAATTGAATCTTGATAAAATAACTGAAATCAAAGATCAAACTAAAAAATATGAAATTAGAGCACAGGATAATAAATTAATGAAAAGGCTAGAATCGGCGCAATCCGTTATTGTTGGTAAAGTAGTAAAAATAATTAAACCTGATTTTTATAGTAAAATCAAATTATCAGAACATTTACCAAATTGGATGGTTGCTGAAATTGCAATTGAAGATATTCTTAAAGGAGAAGAGAGAACACAGTTTGTCTTTTCTGATAGTAGAGATGTACAATGGTATCAATCCCCAAAATTCAAGATTGGACAAGAGGGTATTTTTATTTTACATTCTTCCAAAGAAAATGAAATTCAAGGTTATTACCAATTGATTAACCCTTTGGATTTTAAAAGCAAGGATCAATTGGAAAGAATTAAAAAACTAATAAAATAATTTTTTAAAATATTAAATATTAAAAAAATGAAAAAGAATATATATTTTATAATAATCTTTAGTATTATTTCTGCATCATTATTCTCTCAAACATTTAGGGTAGTCAATATGATCCCAAATTCACTGAGTAATGAACATAATCAAGATAGTGAACCTAACTTAACAATTAACCCGAATAATCCATTACAAATTATTGGCTCTGCTTTTACTCCAAATCCGACAGGAAGTACAAGCACAGCGCCAATATTTATATCACTGAATGGTGGAACAACTTGGGTTTTAAATAATATTGTACCTAGTGGAAATGGGATGACGGGAGATATAACTATTGGATTAAGTAAAAATAATAATTTATATGGTGGGATACTTCGCGGAGGAAGCTACCTTAAAATGCTGATACTTCGTTCAAATAATTACTTAAATCCGGTCACAATGGATATTCTTCTTACAAGAAACAATGTAGACCAACCTTATATCGAAACCATTGTTCCATTGGGAGGTGCCGGGAAAAACAACGACCATATTTACGTGGGCAACAACGATTTTAATGCTGCAAGTGGTAAAACAGCATCAATTGAACAATCATTGGATGCTGCGACAGCCCCAGCTCCGGCTAATCTGACAACCGAAAGATTAGAGGTGCGAACAACTGGCGGACAAGACGGTCCTCCAATCCGTGTTGCAATACATCCAAATGGGACCATATATTCAATTTTTGACAGAATAACAAATATATCAGGAAATACAATAACATCTGACATAATTGTTGTACGTGATGATGATTGGGGGCAAGGAACGGTTTCTTATGACAATCTATCTGATGCATCTGATGGTTTATCTGGTAGAATTATTGCATCAGGTATCACTTGGACTTTTAATAGTGAGGCATCAGCTATGGGACAAGTAAGACTTGGTGATAGAATGAGTATAGCGGTTGATCCAAGAAATAGTCAAACTGTTTACACAGTTTATTCAGACAGGAATCCAACAGGTGGAGTAAATAGTACAAGAATACATGTAATGAGATCAACGGATGGAGGTAATAATTGGTCGACAGACCTCCTCACTATTAATAATGCAATTAACCCTCA
>JALVEG010000570.1 GCA_027031145.1 Saprospiraceae bacterium
CCTACGGCAGATGCGGTACGCAGATATATGAAAGGAGGAGATCTTTATGATCCGGAAAAACCGGAGATCAGATTGATAGTGATAGATATCAATAATATCGGATTATGCCTTAATTTGGGAGCAAAAAATGCCAGAGGGAAATATTATATCCAGCTTGATTCAGACGATCGTTTAAAACCGGATGCAATAGAAAAAGTATTGGAAGTATTTAATTCTGAAGAAAATATTGGCATGGTCATCGGTTCGTATGAAGTATGGGAGAAACTCGAAGACGGCACCTTGAAGAGAATGGAGGAAATACCTGTTGTAACGCATGATGAATGGACAGATGATAATGGACGAAACAATCTGTTGAGAATAAATGGCGCAGGTGCACCCCGTTGTATACCGATAAATGTGATAAAGGAAATGGGATATTTCTCTATCAATGATGATGAATTTGCCAGAAATTACGGTGAAGATTATGAAATGGTATTGAAAGTATCGGAATATTATAAAATAGGCAGGATATATGATCCTATCTATGAGGTGATAAGACATTCGGGTGGAACTGATCATTCTATCAGCGAAGATGTAATTATGCGCAATGATGAGGCTAAAGATGACATACGCAAGCATGCTATATTGAGGAGGATAGCATTTAACAGGGGGTAGATGCTTTGTTTCAAGTTGCATGTTGCATGTTACATGTTGCATGTTGCAGGTTCGGTGTATTTAAAGCGTGGTGGTTTGGACTGTCAAATTTATTTGACTGAAAACATTGTTTTGAAGTTTTTATGTTTGGAAGTTTAGAGGTTTTGGTATGATGGAATATTGGAATACCGTAATAATAGATGATCGTGAAAAATGCAACTTAGGACTCAAAAGCACGACGATAGGAAGTGATTTTGAAGCCGGTTTAATAATAAGTAAATGAGTAAATGGGGAAATCTAATGATTGGAGACTGTTTTTTTGTTACATGTTGCAGGTTGCAGGTTCGGTGTATTAAAGCGTGGCGATTTGCACTGTTAAATTTATTTGACAGAAAACATTGTTTTGAAGTTTTTATGTTTGGAAGTTTGAAATATTGAATATCGAACAAGGAGGTTGTTTTTTTGTTTGCTGTTCTGTGTTCTTATTTATGAAGGGTGGATTAATCCCCCGCTGCCTGCCTCGTGAAACTAATGGAATGTTTCATCGGGGGCGAGGGAAAAAGGGGGTGGAAAATATGGAAAAATTGCTTAATGGAAATTCAAGTTAAAATTATATGTTATCAAATTCCACCCCCAAACCCCCGCCAGCGGGGGATTAACAGGGTTTCAGACAAACTGTGAAGTAATAAAAGGATGAAAAAAAATGTGTAGATGTTGGGATGTTGGAAAGCGAAGTCAGAGATGTTCACTTATCAGGGGAAGTATAACTGTATGAATTAGGATTTACCCCGTAGGATTTTTATCCAACGGGGTGAAGGATTTGAAGATTGTAGGATTTTGTGAGAATTGGCAAATAATAAATAATTAGATGATTGAATGATTGTTTTTATAGTTTGGAGAAAGCAAAGTTATGAGGAAATCGCTTGTTGAAATATACGACTAATGTTGTTTTGAAACTAGCATTAATCCCCCGCTCGCGGGGGAAAAAGGGGGTGGAAAATATGGGAAAATTGCTTAATGGAAATTTAAGTTAAAACTATATGTTATCAAAATCCACCCCCAGACCCCCAGCCCCCAATAAAACACTTCGTTTGTTTCATGGGGTAAACAGCGGGGGATTAACTAGTGCGCTGCGCAAAAAATAACTATACATATAATCTCGCTCTTTTTATCTGACTCTTCGTTGCTCAAACAGTCATTATACTACGGCATAACTCCTGTTTGAGTGCCTCGATTCAGAAAAAAATAGCTTCGGTTGCTATGTACACTTATTTCCTGCGCAGCGCACTAGGTTTCAGACAAACTGTGAAGAGATTGAAAAAGGATGAAAAAAATGTGTAGATGTTGGGATGTTGGAAAGCGAAGTCAGAGACATTCGCTTATCAGGTATACGATTGCGAATCGCCTATGCCTTTGGCTTCGGCGATTGCGATAGGGATAGTAGTGGAGTCGGAGTGTAACGGAGGCTGTCCCTGACGGTAGTCGGGACGGAATAGAGATTTTTGTATTGATAATGTGGGTTGAAATCTCTATGGAGAATCGCCCAAAAATAAAAAAAAGAAATAATTATGATAATAATTGGTATTGATGGTGGAGCTACAAAAATAAGCGGTTGGCAGGTATTGCATGATGAGAAAACCGGCTTGTTCACTCTTGGGGATGAAAATATACAGAAAAAGTATAGTGAGCACGATAGTTTTATAGGCAATTTTAAGCCGGTTGATCTAAAGGTCCAACTGGAAGAACTGAATTCCGGGATAAATCTTACAGAGGAAGAAATCAGACAGGGAAATGCTTATATCAATGCTGCTGCTGATGTGATTACAGAATTTTCAAGACAACATCAAGGGCAAAAACTTCTTATAGGTTTTGGAATGCCGGGACTGAAAACTCCCGATAAAAGAGGAATTACTGCCTTGATGAACGGGCCAAGAATGCCGCATTTTCTGGAAGATATAGAAAAAATAGTTTTAAGCAGAGGAGTTGAATTATACAGTTCGATAAGTCATCTCGGTAGTGATGCCGATTATTGTGGAATAGGTGAGGAATATTCTTCTTCGGGGATGTTCAAAGATGTAGAAAATGCATATTATCTCGGTGGTGGAACAGGTGTTGCAGATGCTTTGAAACTGGCCGGTAAACTGGTGACTTTTGATTCTGCAAGGGACTGGATAGCTAAAGCATGGGAATTTAAAACCAAATCCGGTCTGTCAATGGAAAGGTATGCTTCTGCAAGCGGGATTCAATATATATACAGCACTTATTCGGGAATTGAAGTTGAGGAATTGAACAAAAATCATTTTTATCCACCGCAAATATTACATGCAGCACTCCAGGGAGAAGAAGCAGCTTTGGATACCATAAATGATATAAGTGTCAATATCGCAAATCTATTTTTTGAGAGAATTGTCACTATTTATTCAGGTTGGAAAGATACTTTTGATTTTGTAAATCCAAACAGGGATCCATTGAAGAAAGAGCATGCGTATGCCGGAACTTTTGTGGAAAGGATCATAGTCGGTCAAAGACTGGGCGATCTGCTGGAAGAATCAAAAGATACAGGCTTTCTGTGGGATCAGATATTGGAGGAATTGAGCAGATTACTGTCAGGAGTTGATGATGCAAAATTGAAAGATTATTATTTGAAGAACGGTAAATTCAACCATGAAGTAATTAAAATTTCAAAATTGAGGGAAGCTCCGGCGCTGGGTGCGGGAATTGATGCTTTTTTGGGGTTAAAAGGGATTGGTGAAGATTGAATGAGATTGATGCAGATTGATGCAGATTGATGCAGATTAATGGAGATTGATGGAGAATGGAATAATGGGATAATGTTCTTTTGTTTGGTGTTTGGTGTTTTGAAGTTTTTGCACAGCAGCCCCCCTGATGAAATATTTTTAGATTTCACAGGGCAAGCCTCATCCAACCCGCAAAAGCACTGCACTCCCCCTTGTAGTTTTACTCCACTTCGTTACGTAAAACTACAGGGGGATGTAGCAACCCGCAATTTCCCAGTGGGTGATTACGCGTTGGCGGCTACAGGAGGAAGTGTTTTGAAGTTTGGATCGCCTTCGCTAAAGCTTCGGCGATTAAAAAGCTTGGAATGTCAAATTTATTTGACAAAAGGTGTTGTTTGGTGATATTTAAAGCCCCAGAGGGGCGACATTATGGTAGAACCGTATGAGTGAAACCACATCCTATTTTGGCGGTATTTTTGTGGCAAAGCAAACAAAAATAGTGACAAAATAAGAGGATAGCAAAACTGTCTGAATTAGGATTTACCCCGTAGGATTTTTATCCAACTGGGTAAACCCCGTAGAATGATATTTAACGGGGTGAAGGATTTGAGGATTGTAGGATTGAAAGATTTGGAGATAAACCGACCGGACGAAAGGGTGATTATTTTTATCGGGGATTTGGTGTATATTGTCGGTTCACAAACCTTATAAGTTTTCAAAACCTATAAGGTTTAAAACATAGTAGATTTTCAATACATTATAGAAAATACTTAATGAAGATTGAATAAGATTGAAAAAAAATATTAAAACTTATGCTTAAACCAAATACTATTCCCGATAAGGAACCAAAAATAAGAGTTGGAATTATACTGCCTGAAGACAAGCAAAGATCTGTTGTGTTGGATTTGTCCAATTCTGCTGATTGTGTTGTAAAAGCAAATGATGAAAATATAGAGATTACAGGGGATGAAATTCAAATAGAGGTTAAAGGAGATAACATTTCATTGGGTAAAAATAAGTATAAAAACATTTCGATTGAACAGAAAGAAGGTGATTATATAACGGTGAAAGAAGTGATAGCCGGCAGAGGATTTCATTGGGCAAAATATATAGAAGTAAAATTGACAGGAGTGCTTGAGATTAAAAGTTTGGATGGCGAATTAATACTGATAAATCAATTGCCTTTGGAAGACTATCTTGCTTGTGTCGCTACATCGGAAATGAGTTCGGAGTGTCCTGACAGTTATATTGAAGCACAAACTATAGTAGCAAGGTCATGGATGCTTGCCAATGTAGAACAAAAGCATGTACATCTTGGATTTGATGTTTGCAATGACGATTGTTGTCAGCGATTTCAGGGAATAAATAATCTTACGGATTTTGCCCAACGGGCAGCAAAAAATACAAGAGGACAGGTATTGATGTTTGATGATATGATAGTGGATGCCAGATATTCAAAGTCTTGTGGCGGGATAATGGAAAAATTTGAAAACCTGTGGGAAAATGATCCTAAACCGTATATGCAGAATAAATCCGATGCTCCGGTTGAATTTAATGTTGATCTTACCAAAGAACAGGAATTGAAACAATGGGTAAGAGAAATGCCGGAATCGTTTTGCAGTCCTCATTATATCAAAGAGGAAGATTTGCATAAATACCTTGGCAATGTGGATGAAGAAGGCCATTATTTCAGGTGGACAGTGGAAACCACGCAAAAAGAACTTGTAAAAAATATCAAAGAAAAACTGGATATAGATATTGTTGCAGTTCAAAATCTGATTCCTGTGAAAAGAGCCGGTAGCGGAAGGCTTTTGGAATTGAAGATCGAATATCTGGACAGTGATTCTACGCCCAAATCCATGATTATTTACAAAGATTATGAAGTGAGGAGAGTACTGCACAAGATGTTTTTGTACAGTTCGGCTATTGATATTGAGCAGCGATACGATGAGGATGAAGAGGTTCCTTCAAAATTTATTTTCAAAGGAGCAGGTTGGGGACATGGTGCCGGATTGTGCCAGATCGGAGGTATCGGAATGTCGCTTGCAGGGTATTCTTCTGAAGAGATAGTAAAGCATTATTATCCGGGAAGTGAGTTGGAGAGGATATATTAGTGGGGGATGAGGTTAGGAACGGAGAGGGAGTACTTACCGGGTTTCAGACGAGAATAATCTAAAAGTTACCAAACTCCGTCAGCTAAAGACTGTGTAAAAATTGACAAACCATAAAAGCCCCGAACTAAGTCAAATATTGGGCAAAAGTTTCGTTAGGGCGATATTTTATTCTTCCCTTTTTGGTCTCTTGCCAGGTCAGACTATAGAATATAAAATCCCTTATAAATTTTCATATCAATTTTCAATGTTTTCCAATTCTATAATATCATAGACTAATTTTTGTAACATTAAAAAAAATTATCCTATATTTGTTCAATAAATTTTAACTAATGAAAAAAATATTATCCTTCTCAATTCTTTTTTTATTTATTTTCCTCAATAATGCCTGTACTGATAAATGCAAAGATGTAAATTGTAATAACGGTATTTGTATTGAAGGAAATTGCTCATGTGATTTCGGATGGACAGGAGATGCTTGTGACACAAAGATCTCTTCAAAGTTTTTTGGGAAATGGACAGGTATATTGGATTGTGTAAATGATACAGTAACTTTTAAGATTGAAGATGTTCCGGATAACTTGCAAAAGTTTAAAATGCATTCAATTGGTTTGGATTTTAATTTAGGAGCGTTACCTTTAAATTTTGATTCTTATATCCTGTCTGCCAATATTGATTCTTCATTCACAAATTTTGTGATTGATACTTTACCAATAACACTAACTATTCCTCAATTAGGTCAGGACATAAGCGTTGATATAACGGGGGATGGTATGTTTTTGCAGGATAGTACTATTGATTTGAATCTAAAATTTAAACCAATGGATCCTTTACCTGTAATTAATTGTTCAGGAAACTTTAAAAAATAAGTGTTTGTATGAAAACAGACACTATTTATGGATATCATC
>JALVEG010000571.1 GCA_027031145.1 Saprospiraceae bacterium
CATTACTTTTATTGGTGATTTTAATCTATCAATGGATTGCTAATAGACAAAAGAGAAGGAATAAAGAAACGGAATTAGCACTTAAATTAAAAAAAGCAGAATCAAAAAATTTAAAAGAATTGAATAATGCCAAGTCGAGGTTCTTTGCCAATATTACTCATGAATTCAGGACACCGTTAACATTGATAATGGGACCACTTCAAGATGTGATTGGTAAGATAAAAGGAGAGAATAAAGATACATTGAAAATTGCACATTCCAACTCACAAAAGTTACTTACATTGGTTAATGATATTCTTGATTTATCTACATTGGAAGAAGGGAGTCCGGAGCTGAATAAATCAAATGTTTGCTTGTTTGCTTTTCTCAAACGTATTTTCTATTCTTATGAATCTTATGCAAAAATCAGACAAATTAGTACTGAAATAGTGTTGCCTCCAAACAAAGATGTGTTGGTAAATATAGATTTGGAAAAGTTGGAGAAAATCGTAAATAATTTATTGTCCAATGCATTCAAATATACTGAAGCAGGTGGTTCAGTTAGGCTTTTGGTAGAATTAAAAGATAATAATGTATTTATTTCAGTACAAGATTCAGGAGTTGGAATAGATGAAAATGATGTGAAACATATATTCGAAAGATATTACCAAGGTCAAAATTCAGAAAATATTACAGGTACCGGTATTGGATTGTCTTTTGCAGATAGATTGGCGAAAATGATGGGAGGAAGCATTTCTGTAGAAAGCAAAAGAAACGAAGGTAGTATTTTTACTTTACAATTGCCACTTGATTTGTCCAAAGAATGTCCTGAAGATATTGTTGTTTCAAATAATAATGATTCACTGGTAGATACTGAGAAATCAAATTATAAGGTCAAAGCAATATTTGCAGATAAACCCAGAATACTTATTGTTGAGGATAATTTTGAGATGCAAAAATATCTTTCAAGTATATTAGAAAAACATTTTCATGTCGAACTTGCAGAAAATGGTTTTGAAGGACTGAAAAAATTAAAAGAAAATAAATATGATCTTGTTAGTTCAGATGTTATGATGCCCGGAATGGATGGTTTTGTTTTTAGAGCAGAAATGAATAAAAATCTTGAATGGAGAAATATTCCATTTATCTTACTTACCGCAAGGTCATTGAAAGAAGATAAGCTTAGAGGCTTCAAACTTGGCGTTGATGACTACATCACCAAACCTTTTAATTCAACAGAATATATAGCTAGAATAAATAATTTGATTAAAAATAAACAGGAGAGAGATAAGTGGATCAATGATAAGATGGAAGATATTAATTTGCCATTAGAAAAGAATAACAATAGTGATATAATAGAAGAGTTAGAAAGAATTATTCTTGAAAATATAGATGATCCGGATTTTAAAGTGTCAAAATTGGCAATAAAGTCAAATTATAGCCAAAGAAACCTATCCAGAATGACTAAAAAATTAATTGGATTAACACCTGTTAATTTGATTTTGGAAGTAAGATTGCAAAAAGCTTATCAACTTCTAAAATCCAATAAATACAAAACGGTATCAGAGGTAAGATATGAAGTCGGAATTGACAATGCTTCATATTTTTCAAAGAAATTTACGGAAAGATTTGGCATTAAGCCCGGTGAAATCAATTCCCGGACATGAGGAATAATAAATTTATTTCAAAAATACTCTTTTTTACACAAGTGGTATATAATTATTCAAAGCGAACTCTCGTTATAAAATAGTAACAGGAGTACTGATATGAAAAAGATACTATTATTTTTCATTTTATTTCAGGTAACATCGGCTTTTACCCAAAATTCTTTAATGCAAAAAGCATTTGAGGCTTACAATAATAAAGATTATAATACAGCGCTTACCCTATATGATTCTTTAGTGAATCAGGGATATTATTCTTCGGAACTGTATTATAACCTGGGTAATACTCATTACAATATGGATAGCCTGGGTAAAGCAATGCTCTTTTTTGAAAAAGCCCAAAAATTGGATCCCGGTAATAAAGATATTCAACACAATATTTATTTAACCCGCAGAAAACTGGATTCTGAAATTGTGGAGCTTCCCGATTTTTTTCTAAAAAGGTGGTGGATAAAATTTTCAGGATTTTTTAATTTAAGTCTGTGGACGTTTTTTGCTTTGTTTTTTAGCGGGCTATTGGTTATAAGTGCATTTATATATTGGTTTTATGATATGAATAAAATAAAACCATTGGTCAAATATATCTCTGTTTTATCATTTATTTTAATTATAATTTCCTTATTGGCAGGTAATACTGTCAAAAACAGGATCTATAATAATGATTCGCTTATTTTGATCAAACCGGATTCGGTTTTTACAGCTCCTGATATCAGAAGTAAAAAACTTTATGATCTTGAACCCGGGGAAAAAATGTTTATTTTGGATAGCTTGAAGGATTGGTATAAAACAGAATTGTTGAATAAGGAAAAAGTCTGGATAAAAAAACATAATGTTAAACGAATATAAATTAACCAAAATGACTCTACATGATTAGTTATAATTAACCATAATTAAATATTTTTCATTATTTTGGTATTTATAATTAATAAATGATAGTATATTTGAGAATTGAATAGTTGCAATTTTTATTACAAAATAAAAATTTTAAACAGATGAATATCCTGTTAATCGGTTCAGGTGGTAGAGAGTCCTCATTTGCATGGAAGCTTTCGCAAAGTCCACTATTAGATGAATTATTTATTTCTCCGGGCAATCCGGGGACTAAACAATACGGTACAAATGTAAGTTTGGATATTGATAATATTATTGAGCTATCCAAATTTATAAAAGATAGAAAAATCGATATGGTAATTGTAGGACCGGAATCTCCGCTTGTAAATGGTATCTACAACAAACTTAAGGATCTTTTCCCAAAATTAATGATCATAGGCCCATCCACTCAGGGGGCTATGCTGGAAGGAAGCAAATCTTTTGCTAAAAAATTCATGAAGGAATTTGGAGTTCCAACAGCAAAATATGAAGCATTTACAAAAGATGACTTTGATAAGGCGATCGAATATATAAATTCCATGACAGGTCCTATTGTATTAAAAGCAGATGGTTTGGCCGCAGGTAAAGGGGTATTGATAATTCAGGATAAAAAAGAAGCTATTGAAGAATTGAAAAAAATATTTGAAGGTAAATTCGGGGAAGCAGGAGATACGGTTGTAGTTGAAGAATTTCTTGATGGTATTGAATATTCTGTTTTTGTTATCACAGATGGCAAAAAATTCAAAATGCTGCCAATAGCAAAAGATTATAAAAGAGTTGGGGAAAATAATACAGGACTGAATACAGGTGGTATGGGAGCTGTTTCACCTGTTCCATTTATAGACGATGATCTGATGATAAAAACCGTTGTGAAAATAATTCAACCTACTATTTCCGGAATTTGGCAAAAAGATATTGATTATAAAGGATTCATTTTCTTTGGTCTTATCAATGTCGGAGGAGATCCGTATGTGATCGAATACAACTGCAGGATGGGGGATCCAGAAGCGGAAGTGGTATTTCCAAGATTGAAAAATGACCTGGTGGAACTTTTACAGTCTGTTTATGATGACACCCTTAATGAGCATGTTATCAAGCATGGACCAAATGTAGCTGTTACCGTAATGCTCACTTCAGGTGGTTATCCTGAAAAATATGAAAAAGGAAAAGAGATAACAGGACTGGATAAAGTAAAGGATAGTTTGATATTTCATGCAGGAACCAAAGAATCAGAAGGGAAATTGGTGACAAACGGAGGAAGGGTTTTAGCGATTACTTCACTGGCTGAAACCAAAGAAAAAGCATTGGAAACATGTCTTAAAAATGCGGAACTCATCAACTTTGAAGGAAAATATTACAGAAAAGATATAGGTTTTGATCTTTAATGCAGTATTCTTTTTCCAATATAAGCAGAATATTAAATTCAAAAATTGAAAATAAAGGCACTGATCCTGCTATTAATTATTTTCTTTATGATACCCGTAAAATAATTTTTCCTGAAAATTCACTTTTTTTTGCAATAAAGACCGGCAGAAATGATGGTCACAATTATATATACGAAGCTTATAAAAAAGGAGTAAGGGCATTTGTGATCGAAAATGATTCTTTCCCAATTAAAGATTTCCCGGAAGCACAATTTATAATAGTTGAAAATTCTGTAACAGCATTACAGAGTTTGGCTTCTTTTCACAGAGAAAATTTTGATAAACCGGTAATAGGAATTACAGGAAGCAACGGTAAAACAATATTGAAAGAATGGATATATTTTTTGTTAAATGATCCTTTAAAAATAGAAAGAAGTCCCGGCAGTTATAATTCCCAGATAGGTGTTCCTTTGTCCATTTTCAAAATCGATAAAGAACATGATCTTGCTTTGATCGAAGCGGGAATATCCAAGAAAGGTGAAATGGCTTTGCTTGAAAAGATAATTAAACCGGAAATTGGAATTTTTACCAATATCGGAGATGCCCATAGTAGTGGTTTTGATAATATTGAGGAAAAACTGGATGAAAAACTAAATCTTTTTGAGGGTTGTAATAAGATTATATGCTGTGGCGATGATAGAATAGTGATGGAATCATTGACCAAAAGATATCCGGTTAAAGAAATAATCAGCTGGTCAAGTGAAGGAAATGAAAATTCCGGGTTTAAAGTTTTGAATATTGAAAAAAACAGTAAGAATACGACCATTTATTATTTATGGAAGGATGAAAAAGGTAAATTCACAATACCTTTTAAAGACAAAGTTTCTGTCAGATTGTCTGTAACTGCTTTTTTGAGTTCTTTGGTTTTAGGTGGAGATATTGAAAAAATATCACAGAAGATAATATCATTGTCCTATCCTAAAATGAGAATGGAAATAAAAAGAGGAATAAATAATTGTACTTTGATAAACGACTCTTATAATTCTGATATCGAAAGTATAAAAAATGCTTTGAATTATATCAGTAACAGGGAAAATAACAAAATAAAAACCCTTGTTTTATCGGATATTTTTCAGTCGGGGTATGATGAAAAAAAACTTTTCGGAATTGTAAAAAGATATATTGAAGAATCAGGAATAAATAAACTTATTCTGACAGGAGAAAATATATCAGGGCTTAAAAATATTATAAATAAAGAAATTGAAGTTTTTTCTTTTAAAAATACGAATGAATTGTTGAAAAATATTAAAAATATTGAATTCAACAATGAGCTGATTTTATTGAAAGGATCTAGAAAATTCAAATTCGAAAAAATATTTGAGAAATTATCACAAAATTATCATCAAACGGTATTGGAAACCGATCTCGAAGCATTGACTCACAATATTAATGTTTACAGGTCATTTTTAAATAATGATACGAGGATAATGGCGGTGATAAAAGCATCGGGGTATGGTGCAGGAGCGATAAAACTGGCAAATCATCTTCAGAATATAGGAGTTGATTATCTTTCGGTTGCATTTATTGATGAAGGTATAGAATTGAGAAAGGCAGGTATAAAATTGCCGGTAATGGTTTTTAATCCCGATCCGGAATATTTGAATGAAATATTTGAATATGAACTTGAACCTGTAATCTATAATTTTAATCAGTTTGATAAAATACCGGTGGAAAAAAAATTAAAAATCCATTTGAAGTTTGATACGGGAATGAAAAGATTGGGTTTTGAACCTGATGATATTCCAAAACTTTTGGATAAACTGAAAAAATATAGCAATTTGCATATTGTATCGGTATTTTCACATCTTGCTGCAAGCAATGATAAGACTTCAGATAATTTCACAAAAGATCAAAATCACCTTTTCAGACAAATTTGTAATGAAATTGAAAATTTCTTAGGATATAAGCCAATAAAACATATTCTTAACAGTAGTGGGATCACAAGATTTCCGGAATATCAGTTTGATATGGTAAGACTGGGAGCAGGATTGCACGGAATAGATACCGGTGGCACTATCAGTCAAAGACTTATTCCCGTTCATAGTTTGAAAACCGGTATCAGCCAGATAAAATATGTCAAAGCAGGTGAAGGCATTGGCTATGGCAGAAAATGTATCAAAGATCATGACAGGATAATAGCGATCATCCCGGTAGGATATGCAGATGGATTGTTGAGGCAGGCGGGAAATGACAATTTCAAGGTATGGATCGATGGCGATTTTGTTCCTGTGATAGCGGATGTTAATATGGATATGAGTTTTATCGATATTACAGGACTATCCGGAATAAAAGAAGGTGACAGGGTTGAAATATTCGGAGAACATGTAGGCATAACCGATCTCGCCAAAGCAGGAAATACTATATTTTATGAAATTTTGAGCAGGATATCTCCTAGAGTGAAGAGAGTTTATTTTGATTAGTTGTAGTTGAAGTTCGAAAAAGGAAAGTAAAAAAAACAAGATGAGGAATATTAAACCGGCTTCACAATGGGCGCATTTCATTTTTTCGCTTTTTCCACACTTTGCCTCTAACTCCTAAAGGAGAACCCAGCCCGCAGTGCGAAAAAATGAAATACACCTTTCACAATCGCTATCGCGCTTGAGAGTCCTACCTGCAGGCTAACACCTTAAAATCAATATATTTACATATTTTATTATTTTATATTAAAAACCTGATAACTTTCTTAAGGGTATTTCAAAAGATATTTTTGTTTTATTTTATTGATAATTAAAAAGAAAAGAGTATCTTTGCGCTCCATTTTATTAAACTAAAAAATTAACAGATATGTTTGCAATAGTTGAAATAAACGGTCAACAATTCAAAGTGACTAAAGATCAGGAGATTTTTGTCCACCGTTTACCAAACGCAGAAGGAGAGAGTGTTACTTTTGACAGAGTTCTCCTCGTCAGTGATGACAAAAAAACACAAATTGGAAATCCTACATTGAAAGCCAAAGTTGGTACTACGGTTTTAGAACATCTTAAAGGTGATAAAGTAATTGTTTTTAAGAAGAAAAGAAGAAAAGGTTACAGAGTAAAAAACGGACACAGACAGTATTTTACAAAATTGAAGATCGATTCAATTGAGTTTTAATTAATCAAAAAAAATTTAAAAAATGGCACATAAAAAAGGAGTCGGTAGTTCCAATAACGGTAGAGACAGTAAAAGTAACAGACTTGGAGTTAAGCTTTTTGGAGGACAATTAGCTAAAGCCGGCAATATAATAGTAAAACAAAGAGGTACAAGATTTCACCCCGGTGATAATGTATATATGAGTAAAGATTTCTCTATTCATGCG
>JALVEG010000572.1 GCA_027031145.1 Saprospiraceae bacterium
TAATCTTATCACCCAAAGTGAAACTCAGATATCTCTGTTTACATTCGGGATAGGATCATATACCAATGAACGGTTATTGACTTCAATTGCGACTGCCAATAACGGCACCGCCGAATTTCTAAAAAACAATGAATTGGAAGAAGTGATAACTGATTTTTATTTGATGATAAGAAATCCTGTTTTATTGAATACCAAAATAGCTTTTTCGCCTCAAATAATCAGAGAGCTGTATCCTGTAAGACTTCCAAATCTTTACAAAGGTCAACAAATGGTTCTTGTTGGCAGATATATTGAACCCGAATTATTAACAACTCGACTGACCGGAAATGCTTATTCTAGTGATGTTAAATATACCTATACAACGAATCTATCTGATTCGAATGATATAAAAATGCAGTTTTTAACAAAGATCTGGGCAAAAAGTAAAATTGATTTTCTAATAGATCAATATTACTTGAACAGCAACAATCAAAATGTATCTGATAGTATTAAAAAAGTAATTATAGATTTAAGTCTAAATTATGGGGTATTTAGTCCGTTCACCAGTTTTCAAGGAAGTGGCGGTGATGGAGGAGGATGGGGTCCGACCGGATTTGGCGGGGAATTATTTGGGGATGAAACAAATAAAATAATTAAAATATCAAATCAATATATTCAAATTGAATCCATATATCCAAATCCCTGTGAATATTTCACAAATCTAAAAATAAAAACAAAAAACAATACTGAAGGAGATATTACAATTGAACTGATAAACGCTAAGGGGCAATTGCTTTATTCTCAGAATAAATATGTTTATTCAAATAGTAAATATGAATTCAAACTCGATTTTAAAAATCTGAATTTAGAAAAAGGTGTATATTACATTGTGATAAAATATAAAACCGATATAATATCAAGCAAAATTGTAGTTGAACAATTATAATAATATTTAAATAAGGCTGTCTAAAAAGCATAGCAAAATGATTTTCAATAAATGATCTTTTTTTGACAGCCTTATTATTTTGTTACTCCCCTACTCTTTTATAAATTTTCTTACTACGGTTTTATTATCTTTAAATTTTATTTTGATAAAATATATTCCGGAAGATAATAATGATACATCGAAAACAGACTTTTCATTATCATAAAAAAGTGTTTTATTATATCCGTTTATATCCAATATTTCAATTCTCTCAATAGTAGTTGCTGCTGTTGTTAAATGCAAATCGTTATGCACAGGATTGGGATAAATCACCAGATCATTTAACTCTGCGCTATTGTTTTTATCAATATTTTTTTGATGAATAATTCCTATTGCATCCAGATCAAAACCTCCAGAATTAAAAGGAGTTGGAAACGGATCGTTGATTTTATTGCCTTTGGAATCATAAGTTGCATATTGAGGATTAAGACTACCAATAACGTCAATTATTTTAATAAAACTGATATTGTTCTTATCCAACAACTCATTATCATCAAGGGAATCAAGATCAAAAGGGATCCCGTAATTGACTCTGTATTTACCGGCAAAATTGTGCAATTTTCTTGTATCCAGAGTTCCGAATGTTTCAATCTGATCAATAGTATCCGTTAAAGAAACACAGGGAAAACGAAAGTAATTCTCCCCATCCGAGCTCACCTCCACAAATGCCAATTCAAGAAACTCGTCACTAAATCCATTTTCAAAAACAGCAAAATCCCAGGAATCTCCGTTTATTAGAGAGGCAGTCAAAGAAATAATCGCAATTCCACTATCTCCCAGACTGATTACTTTGCCATCTGCTTTCCCAAATGCATAGTCTGTTTCTCCATAATCCACATACCCCAAACTTTTATCTGAAATGTTGACATATCCTCTTTGAATTTCCACTTTTTCAGCCCAATTGACAAAAACATTGCTATCCCTGTGAATAGCAGTGCTACCCGGCATTCCGGCCGGAGGTGCAAATTGTGCTTCGACATGGTTGGTTAAAAGGACCATCATCAAAGTGATAATAATGATATTTTTCATATATTTTTATGTTTTATTCTAAAAACAGGTAATAGTTCTGGTTGCCGGTTATCGGGCTAAAGCCCTAAAATAATGCAAAATCCTAAAAACCGTCAGCTAAAGCAGACGGCAATATCGCATGACTAATTACCGTCTGCTTTAGCTGACGGAGACCAATAGCCCCTGATAATTAGGGCTTTAGCCCGATTTCATTTGTAAGTACGCTAAAGCGCACTAACTTAAAATCTATTGTAATATTTTATACCCCCGATTAAAATCGGGGGCTATTCTTATTCCACAGACATAATTGCCTATCAGTTTAGCTCCCAACTTCAGTTGGGGGTTTTTGTAATTACAAAATCTAATAGTGCGCTTTAGCGTACTTTTATTATCTTTCAAACTTCAACAGATGTATTATATCTTATCATATTTTAATAACTTTCTTTACCATCTGATGCTTACCGTCATAAATTGAGATAAAGTATGAACCCGGCTTTAACCCGCCTAAATTAATCATTTTTTCATTTCTAACTATTCCTTTTATCATAACCTTTCCTGATATATCAATTATTTGATAATTAAATTCACTATCATCATAATAAGTATTAATATTAATATAACTTGAAGCAGGATTTGGATATATTTCAATGGTCATATTATTATCCTGCTCACTCGTTCCGGATATCAAATCATATTCTATTGCATCTAAAGCAAAAAAAGCAGGTGTATTCATACCATACGCTCCATTATCACTGGATATCAATTCAAAAGCCAAGCCTTTTACATAACCCAGAGAATCTACTATATCTACATTAATCCAATCATCAACAATATAATCTTCTTCATTAGTATCAAATCTAAAATCAGCAAGGTAAATATCCATATAATTGCTGGAATCGATATCTTCTCTTGATGTTAAAATTATCGAAGGAATTCCATAAATTCTTAATTTAAAAAAATCAGGATCGTTACCTGTATCACCTCCAAATTTTTTAGCAAAGGCATCTCCATATTTCATACTGTAATAGGCATAAGTGCTATTGGTTATTTTAATATTTTTAATATAAACACCGGAATTTTCATTTAAATCAAAAACTGAATTATTCTGAACTATCGCATAAGTAATATTATCATAAGCACCACCCGGAATAGCACTATATAAATTTGTATAATTTCCGGTAATATCATCTCTCATTGTTGACAATGCAAATCCCCCTGACCAATATCCTCCATACGACGTATCATATTTACATTCAAAACTAAATGGACCATCTTCAAATTTTCCCGAAAGGTCATTACCATTCCAAAAAGTATCAACCGGTAAATTCATTTCTTCAAATGAACTTCCCATAGGTATCGTAATATCATTTAAAGGAAAATAACTGTATTTTATCTTATCCACGGCAAAAAAAGCAGGAGTGTTCATTCCCCATGTTCCGATATCAGAAGAACTCAACTCAAAAGACAATCCATCGACATATCCCAATGGACTAAGATCTAAATACCTCCAATCATCAACAATATAATCCAATGAATCATTGTCAAATCTGAAATCCGCAAGATAGAAATCCACAAAATTAGTTGAGTCCATGGCACCATCAACCATAGCATAAATTCTCAATTTGAAAAAATCCGGATCACTTCCCGTATCACCGCCAAATTTTTTGGCAAATGCATCACCATCCTTCATACTGAAATATGCATACGTAGTATTACTAACATACATACCCTCAAAAAGTACCGATTCATTTCCCTCTGTTGCAACAGAAGTGTAGTTTTGACCAATAGCATAAGGACTTTCATCTATTCGTGCATTTGTTTTTACACTGTACAGATTAGATGAACCGGCAGTACTATCGTCCCTCATTTTTGAGACTGCCCAACCTGATGACCAATAATTCCATACTGTATCATATACTGTTGAAAACACAAGATTTCCATCTGTAAATCCTCCTGACAGATCACTTCCGTTCCAAAATGTATCAAGCGGCATATCGTTGAATACTTTAAATGAAGAAAAGGTCTGAGAATAAACAAACACAGATAAAACACTAAAAAAAACAGTAGTAAAAATTCTTTTCATATTCATAGATTTTAATAATTAACAATATATTTCAAACCCGTAGAAAAGTATCTTCCGGGCATTGGATAATTTTTAATAGTCTCATAATCCTTATTAAACACATTATAAATTTCAATAATATAATTAAATTTATTTTTCTTTATTTTTATATCCCGGGAGAGCCTTACATCCATAATAAAATATGGAAGTATGGATTCTGAATTGTCATAAGTAACAAAAACCTTATCTGTGTATCTCTGGGTTAATGATAAATACCATGAGTTGTACATAAACCTCTGATTGGATACGAATATGTTATTAGGGCTGTAAATGATATTCAAATTTGATTGTTTGCCCCTTGTATTCTTGTTATAACTATAGGAAAAAATAAATTCTGAGTTTAACTTATTATACTTAAAATTATATGACAGATCCAAGTCTATTCCTCTTGAAAATACTTTATCGATATTTTCCGGCCGCCATATTCCCTGATTTGGAATCCATATAATCATATCCTTTGTTTTTTTATAATAAACCGAAGTACTTAATCTCAATCTATCTCTTATATTGACACCGGAGTTAATATCTATAAAAGAAGAACTTTCATATTTCAGGTCAGATACTCCGAGATCAGGCCAGTACTTGTCATTTAATCCGGGCAACCTGAAATTTTTACCTGCATTCAAACCAATCTTGAATCCGGTATTCAGCTTATAATTCAATTGCAAATAAGGAGACAGAGGTATAAATTCACTATTATAATAAACCGATCTGACACCTGATTTTATCAGAAGTTTATCGGTTATCGTTGATGATACCAATCCTGAAAAATAAATTCTATTTTCTTGTTTTTTACCGTAAATATCCGTATTTACTCTGCTATTTTCATTATTGAAATCAAATTTCAACAACCATTTACCAAAAATATTCCAATAAAAATTAATACCTGACTGAAAAGTGTAAATATAACTATCGGAATAAATATTTTTTAACGGATACTGATACTTCAATCTATCGATAAAATACCCTGCTTTCAGTTTTAAAACCAGATTATTTCTGATCAGGCTGTAGTGAATACCTGATTTTAACCCTTCATCCAGTTGAGATGCATCCGAACTGCTTTCATAACGTGAAGGCGGGATTTGCCGGTTTATTTTATTTAGCAAGGTAAATATTTTGAAGGTTGAATTATTTTTGTGGTACAAAGCATTGTGCTTAAATATAAGCTTAGTTCCTTTTGAATTGGTAATTTTTATCTTTGACTCTCCCCTGTTGAAATAAAATTCATTTTGATTGTTTTCCAGTATAACCGATACGGAATTTTTTAAATTTCCAAGTAAAAAATCAAAAGAGTTATTAAAATTTAAATTATTTAACGAACTATAACTAATAGAGGATGATATTTTATTTTTATCATTGGAAAGATCATCTTCTATAGAGATACTTCCTCCTATTCCTCCCGGAAGAAAACTATTTTTATCAATATTTATCTTACTATTGGAAGACAGTGAAAAAAGAGAAATATCAGATGAAGCAAGCATGATATTATTGACTGTAAATCCATTCCATCGAACAAGTGTTTCTGCGCTATTGCTCCCTCTTATACCATAAGAAGCGATTAAGCCGGGGCCATAAGTTCTTGAATAAAGTGAAGTACTTTTTAAAAGTATTTCAGACAATGAAGAATTCAAATTATTAGAAATAAAAACCGAATCAACCAGTTTTAGATCGATTTGAAAATTCTCATGTTTTTTTTCAGTGATAGTAACTTGAGGAATAATGATAGTATCCTGCAAATTCAATGCGAAAAGACAATATGAATTGCTCAAATTTATTAATACTATGTATATAATATATTTCAAATCTATTTATTCAAATTAACAATTTGCAAAGCCATCCAAATAAAGAAATAGCTTTTACGTAATGGTTTAAATACTTATAAAAAATATGCTAAAAGATAAAAAGGAGATAAATAAAAATCTGAATAGACATGAAAATATTTATATTTTACTGTCGAATCTGAAATTCATCATATCACCGTACTTTTATCCCGAAAGCACAAATGAAAACATATATTTTGGCAGGTCTTCTGACTTGTCCGGTTATGAAGCCTTCCCATTCATCATTTTGAACAGTGGCATGGTGATTCACAACAACAAAACGGACTTTACAGCTGCGGGTACAGTTCAGGATTCTCACCTGATTCCCTATTCTTTCCACATTTGGAAACCAAAACACAAGGCAAAGATATAAATAATGACCGTAAAAACAAAAAAAGGCAAGTCCAAAAATGAACTTGCCTTAAAAATATTAATTATGAAGTGCTTAGAAAGTTACTTTTGCACCTACATTAAACCTTCTTGGTAAACCTAAGAATACCTCAGCTCTTTCTGCTGTATGATTGTTAATAACATTACCTTCATCATCTTTGATAGTGAAACCGTTATATTTACTATTGTCAGTAGCATCCTGGATATAAACTTCATCCAATAAATTGAATACGTGAGCAAATATCTGAACTCCGAGTTTTCCTGACAAAGGAATATCATAAGAAGCGTGGAAATCTAATAAATTATAAGCAGGAGTTTTCCAGCTTTGAATTCTGTTTCCGTCACCATCTTCTTCTTTAGAAGTCCTTGAGAAAGGATCCCATTCAGCATAATAATCCTGATAATGCTTAGCTAAGAATTGCAAGAATAATCCGTCAACCGGTTTAAAAGCAGCTGAAAGAACAAATTGTGTCTGAGGAGCATCACCCACTTTCAAATCTTTTGCATAGAAAGTATATGTTCCTTCTTTTTCAGTTTGATCTGTCGGATCCCATGTTTTATATTTTCCTTCTACATCATTTGTATATCTCCAGTCAGCAACAGATGCACCAAATCCTAATTCCAGCATATTAATAGGATTGTATTTAACATCAAGTTCAATACCTTTGTGCAATTGATTCATACCTGTAACAAACACATATCCTTCTGTACCATCCTGATTGTAGATACCAATATTTCTTGTTCTGTCTGTCCACAATGTATAATATCCACTCAATTTAGCTCTAAGTTTGTTATCGGATGTAAACACATTATATCCGGCTTCTACTGCATAGAATTTTTCATTTCTTGGATCATCAGCTTTTGTTGCATCTCTATCATTAATAACAGCATCAAAAATCGGA
>JALVEG010000573.1 GCA_027031145.1 Saprospiraceae bacterium
CTGACATAAGAAATGATGCTACTGCCGAATGTGAAAATCCAAAGAAAGGTTCGTGAAAAATAAAACTTGGAATACTATGTCTCATATTCTCGTTATATTTTTTCATCAAAATGATTTCACTATTTGAAGATAAATCTTCACTTGAAAACAGATCAGCATAATTAGCCGTAAGACTAAAACCGGCATTCATCAATTCATTAGATGCATTTACGCTTTCATTGAGTAATTTGTTGACATCAGCACCTGATTCATTGTGATATTTGAAAGTAGTTGCAGCAGCCAGACAAACTCTCGATTTAAGTGCTAAAGCTGTCCACTTAGTCACTTTTACTTTGGAGTTATCATCTTTAAGATTTGCAATAGCAAAATCAAGATCTTCAACAATCCTGTCTACAACAAATACTCTTGAGTCTCTTGCTTTATATAATGCATCCTGGTCAGTAGGATCAACAGGTTTGTCATAAAACGGAACATCACCAAATCGTCTTACCTTGTCCCAATACAATAAAGCTCTGAAAAACCTGCCAACAGCAATATATCTGTTTTTAATGGATTCATCCAAAGATGATTTGCTTGTTTCTTCGATAAGAACATTGGCTTTACGAATATATGCCCAATCCCAATTTGTTCCTGAAGAAGTAGCAGGTACTGTAGTAGGAAAATCCAATTCAAGTCTTTGGTCTAAGCCAATCACATCATCATTGTTAACCGAAAAGAAATGGTCTCCGCCAAAAAAGCCTCCGTTACCATATCCTTTGAAAGCACTGTATAGTCCATAGGAGAAAGACTCCAGATTTGATTCGCTGGTCCAAAAATTATCATTTGTGAAATTTGTTTCAGGCTGAATATCGAGAAATTTCTCGCAGCCTGTACCCGCGAATATAAATAGAATTAATAATAAATATGTTATTTTTTTCATAATCTTATAATGTTAATTGTAAACCAAATGAAAAGCTCCTTGTCTGAGGCAACTGTGTGCCGTAAAAAGATAAAGAACCATAATAATTAATTGTCGATTCAGGATCAATCGGTGCAAACGATTTAGTCCACTCCATTACGTTGAATGCAGAAAAGTATAATCTGAATTTATCAACCGAATACTTCTGTGTAAAACTTGCAGGTAAAGTATAACCTAAAGTCAATTCCTTTAAACGCAAATATGCCAGATCCTGGAGATATTTGGATTGAGGTGCATAATTGTTTTTACCATACATCAACATTCTTCCACCATTGAGCAAACGTCCGACATTCTTAGTATTTGGTAAATAACTGCCGGCATTTGAAGCAAACGGTCTTGGGTAAAATGCATCTGTATTGTCCTCTTTCCAATAATCTGTCTGATAATCATAAAGTACATCATAATGATAATCTGCCAATGCTACGTTACCTGTTCCCCAATATTCTCTTTTTCCAACTCCCTGGAAGAATACACCAAAATCAAATGACTTGAATTCCAAACCGGTTCTAAGACTGTATTCATATCTTGGGGTTGTATTTCCAATTACCTTCAAATCTCCATGATCATCTACAGTAAATTCACCTTTATCAACTTTTCCATCTCCGTTAAGGTCTTTGTATTTCACATCACCTGGTCCTAAATTAAATCCTGATGTGTACATGTTTTTGTCTTGTACAGGTATGCCTTCTTTTAAGCTACCATCACTATTGAAATCATCTGCCTGAAATAAGCGATCTGTTTCAAATCCCCAAATTTCTCCTAATTTCATTCCTGGATAAAAATCGGAAAGAATACCGGATTCATTATTCCATTTTGTGATCTCTGCCTGAGCATCGGCTAAGATACCTGTCATATAAAACTTGAAATCTTTATTGAAATCATGTCTGAAATTAACTGCCAATTCCCAACCGTTTGTTGTCAATTCTCCGGCATTAACCAAAGGCACTGATGAACCCAAAACAACAGGAAGTTGTTCTCCCGGTCCAAGCATATCTTTATTTTTTCTTTGATAAATATCAAAAGAAACATCAATCTTTCCTCCAAGCATTCCGAGATCAACACCGAAGTTCTTCGTTTCGATAGTTTCCCATGTAAGTGAAGAAGATACTACTTTAGGATTTCCAAATGTTTTCTCAAACTGAGTACCTGTTATCCATTTTGCATCATAGTTGCTCAAAGTCGGCACAAATACAAATTGTCCTACATCCTGATATCCGATTTGTCCCCATGAAGCTCTTAATTTCAAATTGTCAACTTTGATATTATCAAGCAAATCCTGCATAAATTCTTCCTGAGACAGACGGTATCCTATTGATCCTGATGGGAAGAAAGCAAAACGTTTTCCTTTTGGAAATCTTGAAGAGCCGTCCAATCTTCCGTTGAGTTCTACTAATAATTTCTCCTTGAAATTATAATTTAACCTTGAGAAGAAACCAAGTACTCTCCATCTTGATTTTGAATTGTTGGCAAATGCATCTCCAACAGCTGTTGCAATCTCAGGTAATTTTGGATCTAAAAGGAAAGGTTTTCCCGCAGTAATATAAGAATAATCATTTTGCTCAATATTAGTACCTGCCAATAATTCGATATGATGATTTTCCAATGAAGTATTGGTATAATTGGCAAAAGCATTGAAAGAATATAATTTATTCTTTGAAATATCATAGCTTGTTTTATTCCTTGATGTAGATGTAGAATAATATGTCGGATCAAACTTTGGAGTATGACCACTGCTCCACCAGTTTATTATCGGAACCGAACCTCCTTTAACATGTAACTCATTATCGGATTTAGAGTATGTGAAATTTGCTGTAAAATCCAATGTTTGCGCATCCTGATTTAGGATATTAAATATACTTTCAATAGTATGTCTTGTATAATCTCTTTCCGTTCTGTTCCTGTTAGCATTTCTTATGAAACCGATAGGGCCTATAAAACTGGATCCTTTGGGAGCTCCATAATATGTACCGTCAGATAATCCATAAGGAAAATTATTAGGCCATCTCAAAGCATAAAACAATTCTCCCAGTCTTGTACCTGCTCTATAACTAAACGGTTCTTCATAAATCTTTTTTGTGAACATATTATAATAATTCAAAGTTGTCCAGTTATTAAGTTTAGCTGAAAAATTGGCATTCAATGTATTTCTGTCCAAAGTTTCAGTATTTACTTTATACAATCCTTCTTCAAGATTTTTACCAAACGAAATACTATAATTAATTCTATCAGATCCTCCTCTAATTGAAATATTATGGTTTTGTTTTATTGCGTTATCATTCAATATTTGTCCAAAAACATCCCAACTTCTATAGCTGTAAAACTGTCCGTTGATTACCTCAAAATCACGCCCTTCTATCATAGTTTCATCACTCAGTTTGCTTCCTAAATATCCATAATCTTTCTCCCATTGTATACTTTTATCTCTCCAGTCCTGTCCACCCATACCAAATGCGAATGGGGCACTTCCGTTATTTCTCGCTTTTGCAGTATGTATCGCATCCATAAGATCTTCCATAGGAGCATGTTTTATATTCCAAATTGGTTTGTTGGTTGAGAAGTTATTGGAATATGTTATAACAGGTTTTCCTTTCTTACCTTTTTTAGTAGTAATAAGTATTACACCAAAGGCAGCCCTAACTCCGTAAATAGAAGTAGATGAAGCATCTTTTAACACAGAAACTTTAGCGATTGATTCGGGGTTGATATCCGATAATCTTCCTTCTACTCCGTCTATCAGGATAAGTGGATTACTGGATCCGTTTACCGAACCATAACCTCTCAATTTAATGTTAGCTTCCTGGTCCAATTTACCTGTTGCGTGAGTGATGGTCAGTCCCGGAACAACACCTTTCAGGTTTCTGCTGACATCCGGAATCGGCTTTGAATCAAGTGCTTTGGAAACATCAACAGTTGAAACTGCACCGATAAGATTTTCCTTTTTCTGGGTGCCGTATCCAACCACTACTACTTCCTCCAATCTAACGTTGTCCTGTTTTAGGGCGACATTAAAACTCCTTTTGTCTCCCACTACTATTTCCTGAGGAAGAAATCCAAGGTATGAAAAAACAAGAATCGAATTTTTTGAAGGAACATCCAAAGCAAACTTACCATCTAAGTCTGTTATTGTTCCAATATTCGAATCTTTAACCCTAACTGAAGCGCCTACAAGTGGATCACCAGTGTCATCGTCAGTAAGGATACCGTTGACTGATATTTGCGAAAAAGCAATTTGCGCAAAAAACATCAACAGAATTACTAGTAAAAATTGGTTTTTTTTCATAAAAAAAATTTTTTAAATGATATAATAATTGTTTATAGTTACTTTAATTGAATCGTAACTACTCAGGCAGAATCATTTTGACTGAAAAAACCTCTTTTTTTCATTTCAGAGGCATCCACCTGAGTAGTTACATTGAATCAATGATTTCTTAAAGTTTAATGCTTCATTTACATTAATTCACTGTTATTTATGCATTATTAATAAAAAATTTTTATTGTTTTATCAATCTTGACCGTGCATAGTTACAAAAATTTATAGATAATTTCAAATTATTTTGCAATAAATTTAGTGAAATCTTTTTATTTACTTTAAGTAAAAATGATGGGCGCATTTCATTTTTTCGCTTTTTCCACACTTTGCCTCTAACTCCTAAAGGAGAACCCAGCCCGCAGTGCGAAAAAAATGAAATACACCTAAAATGATTGACGCATTATTTATTAGAGATTAATTGGAATTAAATTAAAATATAGCTTAAACACAATAAAAAAGGCTGCTTTTTTATAAAAACAACCTTTCTATTATATTAGTATAAAAGTATCTTCAATATAACAGGTACTAATACTCTAAGCAAAAAAAAATGTACTTACAATCTTTCAAACCTTGCCTGGAAGAATCTCAAATAAGCAGGTTCATAAACCATTTTCAATCCTTTTACATTTTTAGCATCTTCATATACCTCCTTAACAGCTTCTGCTACAACATCTATATGCGCTTCTGTATATACCCTTCTTGGAATGGTTAATCTCACTAATTCCAATTTAGGATATTTGTGCTTTCCTGTTTTTGGATCCCTGCCTGCACTTACTACACCACGCTCCATTGCTCTTACTCCTGAATCAAGATACAATTCTGCTGCTAGTGTTTGTGCAGGAAATTCATCCTGAGGAATATGAGGATAAAATGCTTTTGCATCCAAAAATACAGCATGTCCTCCATAAGGTCTGACTATCGGAATATTCCAATTATCTAGCAATTCCCATAGATATTGTACCTGTCCAACTCTGGATCTGATATAATCATCCTGAATGGATTCTTTGATTCCAATAGCCATTGCTTCCATATCTCTCCCTGCCATTCCTCCATAAGTATGAAGACCTTCATAAACGACAACCAGATTTCTCAACTTGTCTGCAACTTCGGGATCGTTTACTGCAACCCAACCACCGATGTTGACAAGATGGTCTTTTTTACCACTCATCCATGCTCCGTCAGAATAACTTGCAAATTCTTTTAAGATCTCAGCAACAGGTTTGTCTCCATATCCTTCTTCCCTTTCTTTGATAAAATATGCATTTTCGACCAATCTGGTAGCATCAAGATATATGAGAATACCGTGTTTATCGGCATATTCTCTCAATTCTTTGATATTTTGCATACTTACCGGCTGTCCTCCTGCCATATTAACAGTACCCGCAACACTTAAATAAGCAATACTATCAGCTCCGTGTTCTTTTACTATTTTATCTATTTTATCAATATCCATATTTCCCTTGAAAGGATGTTCACTGTTTGGATCATGAGCTTCATCAATAATCACATCCACAAAGATGCCTCCTGCTAATTCCTGATGCAATTTTGTAGTTGTAAAATACATGTTTCCGGGAACAAATTGACCTTTTTTGATTTGAGTCTGGCTCATTAAATGCTCCGCTCCTCTTCCTTGGTGAGTTGGAATCAAATGCTCATAACCATAAACATCTCTGATAGTATTTTCAAGATGATAAAAATTGACACTTCCTGCATATGCTTCATCACCAAGCATCATTCCTGCCCACTGACGGTCACTCATCGCACTTGTTCCGCTATCGGTTAATAAATCGATATAAACATCTGCAGAAGGAAGCAGGAAAGTATTGTAACCGGCTTTTTCCATAGCCTTAATTCTTTCTTCTTTAGAAGTCATTCTTATCGGTTCTACCATTTTTATTTTCCATGGTTCAGCCCAAGATCTTCTTCCTGCCTGTTGTCCCATGGTTTTTATTCTTTCTTTCATACTATATGATTTTTTATGATTTAAAATTTGGCACGAAGATAAAAAAATAAGATGTTTAAATAAAATTATTTCACAACACATACTGACAAATTGTATTGTTTCTTAATAAATATTTAGATTTGCAGAATATTTATTATTATGGATGTAAACTATTTTTTGCTCGTTCTAGGCATTCTATTTGTTGTTTTTTATGATTTCACCAATGGATTTCACGATGCAGCTGATATGATTGCAACTGCAGTTGCTTCAAGAGCAATGTCACCCGGAATAGCAATATCAATTGTAACAGTTTTTACTTTTATTGGACCATTTATTGGAGGACTTGCCGTTGCAGATACTATCGGAGAATTTGTTAAACTTGGAGGAGCATCAAAAGAAATAGCTTTTAGTGTGATATTTGCAGCTATCCTGGCAGCAATATCTTATAATTTGATAACATGGAAACTTGGTTTGCCAAGTTCTTCCAGCAATTCATTGGTAAGTGGTTTGATCGGTGCCGGAATTTTTGCCTTGGGAAATAAGAATATACATTGGGGGATTTCCGAATTGAAGAATGGACATATAGAAGGTTTTATGAAAATTGTCACAGGTATGTTTTTTTCACCTTTAGCCGGATTTATTGCCGGTTATATATTGATGAAATTATTTTTATTTTTATTCAAAAGACTCTCGGATAAATCTAAAATATTTTTTGTTATTACACAATATTTAACGGTAAGTTGGCTGGGATTTAGTCATGGTACAAATGATGCACAAAAAGGAATGGGTATAATCGGAATGTTATTGTTGGCAGCCGGAGTTAATAGTTCTTTTATGATTCCGGATTGGGTTGTTTTGCTCTGTGCAAGTTCGATCACATTAGGAACGATGTTCGGAGGATGGAATATAATCAAAACTGTTGGTTTTGGAATCTACAAAGTGAGATTAATTCATTCTATTGCAGATCAAATCGGATCAGCAGCTGTAATTTTAACT
>JALVEG010000574.1 GCA_027031145.1 Saprospiraceae bacterium
GTTTTTAATATTGCTTCGTTTGTCCACCCCCTTTTGTTCCCCCGCCAGCGGGGGATTAATTCACCCTTTTTGAAAAATGTTTTGAAGTAAATTAAGTTTTGTTTTAAATTATTAAGGTTTTGGTTTGGGGCGTTTATTCCCCCGCTGGCGGGGGTTAGGGGGTGGAATTTCCGCATTTGCTTTTATCCAATCCCCAATCATAATTGCTACATCATCCATTTGATTAAATACTTCCCAACTACTGAATCTTAATACTGAAAATCCTACTTTATTCAATTCTTTATCTCTTTTTCTATCTTTTGCTTCTTGTTCTTCATCATCATGTGTTATTCCGTCAACTTCTATAACAAGTAATAAATCCAGACAAACAAAATCAACTATATAATCCATGATAGGTCTTTCTCTTCTAAATTGATATCCCATCATTTGTCTTTTACTTAAAAGGTATTTCCACATCAAAACAGCAGATTTGGTCATATTCTTCCTGTTTTTATTAGCAAGGTCTTTTAACTTTGGGTTATATAGGAAGTTATTGGATTTGTTCGCTTTTTGCATTGTGGTTTTTTGCGTTCGGTTTTATTCATTTAGATCATTCCACCCCCTTTTTCCCCCGCCAGCGGGGGATTAATGTACAGTAATCGATGAAATTTGTTGTTTAATAGTGTTTCCTCTTTAATATTTGTTTTTTTTATTTTGTATTTGTCCCCCGCCCCCGATGAAACACTCCGTTTGTTTCACGGGGCAGGCAGCGGGGGATTAATTCACTGTAATTTATAAATATCGTATTATTCCACCCCCTTTTTCCCCCGCCAGCGGGGGATTAATGCACTGTAATTGATATAGTTTATTGTTTAAATCTATGTAAAGTTTTTAATATTGCTTCATTATTCCACCCCCTTTTGTTCCCCCGCCAGCGGGGGATTAATGTACAGTAATCGATGAAATTTGTTATTTGAAATAAATATTTGTTTTATAGATTCCTGTTTTTGTTTTCGATTGATACTCAATTATTTATACGGTCTCCAGGTAGTGAAATAATACTGAACAGGATAGGGCTTCGCCACGGTCAGTCCCATATGAGCTTCCCAATTTATGCTTTTCCAAGACAGTATGTCCACCTGAATAAATCAGGATTTTATATAAGTTTAAGATACAAAAACCGTACCTTTATTTTATTTTTTTTATATATTTCGCCGGTATATCTACCAACATATGATTTCCAATTGATTCAATTTCAACCAAAACTCTTTTTTTACCTTTGATTTTAACGCACTTACCTCTTAATCCCATTAGTGTTCCGGCCCTAACTTCTATTTTGTCTCCGACATTTATATTCTTTACAGATGCAATAATATCAATTTTCGCTCCATTATTGCACAATAATTTTAAATTTTCTATTTCATAATCCCTGACAATTGCCGGCTTCCCCAAGTGACGAAGTACTCTTATTGCACCTTCTATTTTCAATACTTTATTTAATAGATGTTGTTCTATATGTACAAATACATATGATTTTATCAAAACCACCTCCACTTTTTTCTTTCTGTCACTCCATAATCGTATCTCTTTTATTACAGGGACATATGCTTCAAACCCTTCTTCAAGGATTCTTCCCATTACTTTTCGTTCCGATCTGGATCTGGTATAAATCGCATACCATTTTTTTTTCAAAGTTTTATTATCACTTTTCATATTAAATAAAAAAAATCGATTAACATAATAACCGATTGACTTTTTAAATCAAGTAGCAAAGATATAAATATTTATAAAATAAAACAATTCTATCATTTTTTTTAATTATAATTTTATCGAAATTCATCATTTATAGTTTAGACCATTCAATGTGCAAAATTAATAAAAATAAAAATATATTTTTTAAGCAAAATCATAAAACAAGCTTGAAACTCCATGAACATAGAGCGAAACGCCGCGAAAGGGGGTTGAAACGCCGCGAAAAAATTTTTAAACTTTAAATTTTTGATGAAAAAAATATACATTTTCTAATAAATAAAGCCTTTGGGGAAGCAATTTTAATGATTGATTTTATTTCTTACTTCAAAAATAACTTATTTATAAAATACTCTCTTTGCTGTATTTTCAACCGTTGTAATTATTTATCACATGATGCATTCCTCTAAAAACAAAATCCAGATTTGCTTCTGTCGCTTTATTAATGATATCGGGCAATGCTTCTTTTTGTTCGGAAGTCCATTCTCCCAAAACATAATCCACCTGCTGTCCTTTTGAAAATTCACTTCCCACTCCTACCCTGAGTCTATTGTAATCTGCTCCAAGATAATTTTGGATATCTTTTAATCCGTTATGACCACCGTCACTTCCTTTTTTCCTGATCCTGAGTTTACCAAAATCCAGATTTATATCATCAACATTGACAAAAACATGTGATTTCTTTATTCCAAGTTTATCCATCCAGTATTTTACCGCTTTACCACTCAGATTCATATAAGTAGTTGGCTTGATAACATATACATATCTTCCTCTGTATTTAAAGCTTGCCATAAAAGCCAATCGTCCTTGCTTAAAGGTTGCTTTTCCTCTTTCTGCAATAGAATCTGCTATTTTAAAACCTATATTATGCCGTGTATTTTCATATTCATCACCGATATTTCCCAATCCTACAATAAGATATTTCATGTGTTGTTCTTCTGTTTCTTTTGACTTAAATATTCTAAATATATTTTTAAAGCACATAGTTATTTTGTTAAATTACATTTCAAGATAAACGGATTCTTCGCCTTTTTTATCAAGATTTACTATAATATTGTCCTGGATAGTTGTAGCAAAACTCTGCCCTACATAATTAATACTAACAGGAAAAGACTTATGCATTCTGTCGACCAAAACAGCAGTTTCTACTTCTGCCGGAATAATATCCATAAAAACTTTCATTGCATAAAACAATGTTCGACCCGTGTTTGCAACATCATCTATTACAATAACATTGCTTCCTTCGAGTTCTTTTTTATCCATATCTACAGTGATATCATGAGTAACCGGATTTTTAGGATTCAATGATAATCTATTTAAAAACACATCTATTTTACATATTTTTTCAAGTTTTGCTTTAAGCATTTCAGCAAAATTGTATCCATTATTATTTATACCTAAAAGATAAAGTTTATCAGTCTCAAAATTGGATTCTGCTATCTCAAAAGCCATTCGTTCGATCTTTCTCTTTATTTGTAATCTATCTAAAATTTTCATGAGTTTTATTTTTTAAATGTAAAAATAGTACAAATCAAATAATATGCATATTTTAGCACAAAATTTATTGATTAAATATTCATAAATTATGATTCAGCAGCTGATTTTCACTATCGTTACCCTTGCAACTATAATTCTTTCTTACCGTGCATATTCTTTTATTGTAAAAAATATCAAATTCGGAAGAGAATACGAATTGATAAAAGATAACCCTGCGAGATGGAAAACGATGATATTGGTCGCATTGGGACAGGGCAAAATGTTTAAATATTTTTTACCTGCTTTATTTCATCTTTTTATTTATGTAGCATTTATTTTTACCCAGATTGAATTGCTTGAAATTCTTGTTGACGGATTTTTCGGCAAACACCGTATTTTTGCTTTGCCTTTAGGCGGTTTTTATACATTTATAATATCATTAATTGAAATATTATCTGTTTTGGCATTTATTGCCACAATTGTATTTTTAAGCCGAAGAAATATTATCAATGTAAAAAGATTTCACAAACCTGAAATGAAAGGATGGCCGTTTACCGATGCCAATCTGATCCTTTTAGGTGAAATTTTGCTGATAACAGGTATATTTTTAGCCAATAGTTCCGATCTGGTACTTCAAACCAGATTGCCTGAACATTTCCATCATACGGGACAATTTGCAGTATCTGCTTATCTGGCAAAATATGTTTTCAGCAATTTCAGTACCGGCACTCTCCTTGTTCTGGAACGAATCGGATGGTGGTTGCATCTAACCGTAGTATATGGATTTATTTTATATCTGACCATTTCAAAGCACTTGCATCTTATTTTTGCTTTTCCCAATACTTTTTTCACTCCTCTGACTCCAAGAGGAAAGATGGAAAATATGCCTGTCATCATGAATGAAGTAAAATCAATGATGGGATTGACTGAAGGTGGTGAAGATGCTATGGAAATGAGTGAAGAAATTCCTGAATTCGGTGCCAGAGACATCCAGGCTCTTAAATGGAAAAATATTCTCGATGCATATACATGTACCGAATGTGGTAGATGTACTGATAATTGTCCGGCAAATATAACAGGAAAAGAATTATCTCCGAGAAAGATCGTCATGATGGTAAGAGACAGGGCTGATGAAATAGGAAAAAAACTAAGATCAAAGGATGAAAAATATATACGTGAAGACCTGAAAACAGAAGGAACTAAATTGACAATAGAAAATTTTGATGACGGTAAATCATTATTTGACTATATATCGGATCAGGAGATTTTTGCATGCACTACCTGTAATGCATGTGTGGAACAATGTCCTGTATTGATAAATCCACTGGACATTATTTTGCAAATGAGAAGATACAGGATCTTAACAGATTCAGCAGGTCCTTCGGATTGGATGCCTATGTTCACCAGTCTTGAGAACAGCGGTAGTGTATGGCAAATGCAGGAGGAGAGGGATGCATGGGCAAAGTAGGCGAAGAGGCGAGTGTGCGAAAAGGCGAAAAGGCGAAAGGGCGAAGAGGCGAAAGGGCGAAGAGGCGAAAGGGCGAAGGTGTGAGATGAGTGATGAGTGATGAGTGGTGAGAGGAGACTGAGAGACTGAGAGACTGAGAGACGGAGAGACGGAGAGACGGAGAGACTGAGAGACTGAGGGACGGAGAGACGGAGAGACCGGGCGATTGGGAGAATAGGTGAATGGGAGAGTTGAGAGGTGAGAGAAGAGTAGTGAGTGATGAGTGGAGACTGAGAGACTAAGGGACGGAGAGACGGAGTGATGAGTGATGAGTGATGAGTGGTGAGAGATGAGTGGTGAGAGGAGACTGAGAGACGGAGAGACGGAGAGACTGAGAGACTGAGGGACTGAGAGACCGGGCGATTGGGAGAATAGGCGAATGGGCGAATGGGCGAGTTGAGAGGTGAGAAAAGAGTTGTGAGAAAATTGAATAAAAGTTTTAAACATAAAAAAGTAAAAAATGCAAGAAGAATTAAACGTTAAAACAATGGCTGAATTTGCTGCAGAAGGCAAAGAACCTGATATTTTGTATTGGGTAGGATGTGCCGGAAGTTATGATGCAAGAGCACAAAAAGTATCACGTGCTTTTGCCAAATTACTTAACAAAGCCGGAGTATCTTTTGCTATTTTGGGGAATGAAGAGAGTTGTTGCGGTGATCCTGCCAGAAGAGCAGGAAATGAATTTATTTTCCAAATGCTTGCATTGCAAAACATAGAAGTATTGAACGGATATAATATAAAAAAGATCGTAACTGCATGTCCTCACGGATACAATACTTTAAAAAATGAATATCCTGAACTTGGAGGAAATTTTGAAGTGATTCATCATACACAATTTATAGAGCAATTGATAGCAGACGGGAAACTCGATGTTTCCGACAATAAATATGCTAAGTCCACCAAGGTTACCTATCATGACTCCTGTTATATGGGAAGAGTGAACGGAGAATATAAAGCACCGAGAAATATTTTGAATTCGGCAAAAATTGAAATAACCGAAATGGAGAGATCAGGAGTAAATGGTTTTTGTTGTGGTGCAGGAGGAGCGCAAATGTTTAAAGAGGAAGAAAAAGGAGATAAAAGAGTTAATGAAGAAAGAGCAAATGAAGCTATTGGCACCGGAGCAAAAATAATCGCTGCCAATTGTCCATTCTGCATAACAATGCTTGAAGACGGCTTGAAAGCATATGAGAAGGAAGATGAGATAAAAGTTATGGATATTGCCGAGATACTATCCGCTGATCTTGATTTGGGTCAATAGATCTTTTACAGCGTCTTCAATAAGCTTATATATTTCCGGTTTATCGCCTACATATACAAACATAATTAACAATTGCTTATCCTGCGGAACTCTATCTGTTAAAGAATATTTATTTAATCTGTAGGCTTCCCTGGTTCGTCTTTTGATAAGATTTCTTTTTACCGCTTTTTTTATTTTCCTTTTTGGTACCGATACTGAAAATAAAACAGGGGATACTGAATTATCCGGAGCCGGGATTATTTTATAAAAAAGCTTATACGGATATTTAAATACAGAATTGCCTTCTTTGAACAAAGAGGAAATTTGTTTTTTTGATGATAATCTTTCCTTTTTACTAAGAGAGTATTTTACCATTCGACAAAATTAACAATTTACTAATAATGTAACTATTTTGATTGAATCATTTTGATTAAAAAAAACAGAAATAAGGCTCTAACACCTTACAACTCAAATCCACCCCCTTAATCCCCCGCCAGCGGGGGAATAACCCCCTGTTTTATAAAAATCGGGTGAAATATGTCTCCTATACCACAATAAGCTCGGCAACCTATAAAGAACCTATTCCGCAATGCTAAAAAATGAAATGAACCTTGTGAAAATACCAACAATATACATTTTTTTTAATAATTGCTCATGTGTTACTAAGAATAGATGCTAACCCATAACTTTTCGGCTTGATATAATATTTCTATGTACAAACAGAAAAAGGTCGAAAATCGACCTTCTCATAATATAATAATTACTTCTTATTGTTTTAAATCAAATGATTATTTAGTGTGAAATTCACTTGATACAGAAAGTTTCTTTCTTCCTCTTGCTCTTCTTCTTGCCAATACTTTTCTTCCGTTTTTCGTTTCCATCCTTGATCTAAATCCGTGTTTATTTTTTCTTTTCCTGTTAGATGGTTGATAAGTACGTTTCATTTTAAAATATTTTTGTTCTCAAATGAGAATGTGAATCATAATAATTAAAAAAGTTTTGCAAAGGTAGATTTATTTTATTATTCTGCAAAATAATTTCTTTAAATAATTTAATAAATTTATTACAAATACTAAAAAAATGTAATTTAACTATTCATGGAGAGCAAAAACTCTTCATTATTACGTGTTTTTATCATATAATTTCTGATAAATTCCATAGCTTCATCAGGTTTCATATCTGAAAGATGTTTTCTCAGAATAAACATTCTTTGAAGCGTATCTTTATCGAGCAACAA
>JALVEG010000575.1 GCA_027031145.1 Saprospiraceae bacterium
AATGCTAATTCAGTCGGACCGCCAATAAATTCTTAACCATATAACAGCATTATTCATCATTCCTCTTGATGAGATTGGGTTTTATTTTTTTTATCTTCTTTGCACTTTGGTAATTTACTTTTATATAATCCATGTAGATATTTATGAGATCTAAATTGTGTCTTTCTTAATATATTCAAGCTATAATCATATTCATAATATCTATTAACAGGAGGAAATTCATAAACTACTGAATCCGAATTAATATAACCTAAAAAATAATATGAATTACAATATTTAAATAGAAATTCTTCCTTCCTATATAGTATTTGTGGATCTGAAATAACACCATTAATGTACAATCTTTTTAATTTAGCCCAAATTTTCCCAATGTACCTAAAACATAACCTACACAAAAAAATCTTAACCAAGATCTGAATAAATCCCAAATATATCGATTAGATGTAAATTTAACATTATTTGGTTGAATAAGTTCACACTTTGATTTTGGAAAATTTTCATTAACTAAATCCCCTGATAAGCGAGCCTCTCCGACTTCACTTCCAAACACCCGAACACGGAACCCATAACAAGGAACAAAAAAATCACTCGCCTTATCGCTCTCTCGCCCTTTCTCCCTTTCGCCCAATCTCTCCGTCTCTCAGTCTCTAAGTCTCTCCGTCTCCCCATCACTTATCACTCATTACTCATATATACCGGTAGAAAAGGTAAAAACTTATTACCATATATATAGTGTCTGTATAAAAACAAAATCCTATACTTTCTAAAAAATCAGTATTCATCTGACATTTCCGATACACTCAACATTGATTTTTTTATTTCAAAAACACACTACCGACGAATATATATAAAATTTAATGTTTTATTAATTTATTTCTAAATTTTTACACATATAATTTTTCTATCATATAAAAATATTATATATTTGCACATATTATACTAAAAGTAGTAGTTTTAAGATTTTTGGACAGATTTCAATATAAGCAAATAAATTATAATATTTAAACATATTGCTTACATAAAATAATGAATTATGATAATTTTTAATATGTTTGTGATATTTTTTTGGTGAAAAATGTTTTTTTGTGGGAAATTGTGTTAATTTTGCTTTATAAATCAACCAGAGGTGTACGAATGCGCAACTTAATAGGCGAATATAGAGTCAAAATCGACGGTAAGGGCAGGATAAAACTCCCCAAAGACCTCCTGCGTCAACTCGATCTTGAAACAGCTCTACCGTTAGTTGTAAATCGTGGTTTTGAAAAACACCTCATGCTGTATCCCAGAAATGTTTGGGAGGAAAAGACGAAAGAAATCAACAAATTAAATATTAATATTTCTCAAGGAAGACAGGCTATCAGATATTTTCATCGAGGAGCGAAAGAATTATTGCCTGATACTGCTGACAGGATTTTGATTCCGAAAACATTAATCAATTATGCAGAATTACAAAAAGATGTAGTTTTGTTTGCATACAATACCCAAATAGAAATATGGGATGCAGACGCATATGAAGATTTATTGGAAAACGAACCTGAAAACTTTAGTGAAATATTAGATAATTTGTATCGCAAAGAAGATGATTTACAAAAAAATGAATGAATACCATAAATCCGTACTACTTGAAGAGTCTGTTGAAGGATTGGCAATTGAAAGTAATAAAAAACAGATTTTTGTCGATTTGACTTATGGTGGTGGCGGACATTCAGGTTATATCCTGAAAAAAATGGGCAAAAACAGTAAATTATATGCGTTTGATCAGGATATAGATGCTATTGAGAACAAAATAGAAGACGAAAGATTAACATTGATAGAAACCAATTTTAGGTATTTTAATAAATTCTTAAGATTATTTGACATAATTGAAGTAGATGGCATTCTTGCTGATTTAGGAGTTTCCTCGTTTCAGTTTGATGAAGGAAGCAGAGGTTTTTCATACAGAACGAATGAAAAACTAGATATGAGAATGAACAGGAATCAGGATTTTAGTGCTCTTGAAGTCGTGAATGAATATTCGGAAAAAGATCTTGTAAATATTTTTTCGAAATATGGAGAAATAAGGAATTCAAAGCAATTGGCAAATAAAATAGCACAATGCAGACGAAGGTTTGCAATAGAATACAGTGACGATCTGATAAAGTGTATTGAAGGGGTGATAAGAGGGAATAAATTTCAATATTTATCCCAATTATTCCAGGCAATAAGAATAGAGGTCAATGATGAGATCAATGCTTTATCCGAAATGCTGAAAGCTACAGAAAAAGCATTGAAAAAAGGAGGAAGATTGTCCATAATAAGTTTTCATTCTTTAGAAGACAGATTAGTGAAAAATCTTATAAAAAAAGGAAATCCTGAAGGAGTTGTAATAAAAGATGAATTTGGAAATATCCAAAAACCTTTTAAGGAAGTGGTTAAAGGCATCATAAGTCCTTCTGAAGATGAAATTAAATCAAATATCAGAGCAAGAAGTGCTAAATTGAGAATTGCAGAAAAAAAATAGTAATTATTCAGGTACATGCTTTTGAAATGAAAAAATTAGATTTTTTCAATCAAAATGATGCTACATGAGTAGTTACAAAAACAAAAAACTAAACCGGTAAATGAACAAATATTGGTTGAACATAGTGATAAAAAATATTTTCCTAATAGTGTTTATAACATTTTTGGGTCTGGTATACATTGCAAATGTGCATGTAGCTGAAAGGAAAATGCTTAAAATCGAAAAATTAAAAAAAGAAGTTGACACGGTAAAATACAGGTACATGAGTGTTAAGCAAAAGATTCTATACACCAGCGCACCTTCTGTTATCGAAAAAAAAGTCAGTGATAAAGGTTTGAAGCAATCGACAAAAGCGCCAAAGGTAATAAAACTGGATAAAAGTTAACAAAATTCGCGACTATGAACAGAAGAAACGAATTGTTAGCCCGGGTTTATATAGTTATGATGTTCTTCATCTTTCTCACTATTTGGATAATAGGAAAAATAGCCTATATAAATATTGTGGAAGGTGAAAAATGGAAAGAAAAGATATCGAGAAATATAAAATGGAGAGATATTCAGGGAGACAGAGGGATTATTTATTCGGCGGATGAAAGCATTTTGGCGAATTCTACTCCGAGATTTGAAGTTAGAATGGATTTGCTTGCACCTTCAGATAAAGATTTTAATAAAAACATTGACTCTTTGAGTTATTGTATATCAAAATATCTTAATTCTGAAAAAAGCAAAGCCGAATGGAAACGTATATTGATACAAGGAAGAGTAGATGGTAAAACAGGAAGGAAAAAAGGAATGAGATATTTTCTTTTACAAAGAAACCTGAATTATGAAGAAATAACAAAGGTTAAAAAATTTCCTCTTTTCAATAAAGGAAAAATAAAAGGAGGTTTAATAATCAATCGTTCCACTATAAGAGAGAAACCATTTAAGGATTTGGCGGGAAGGACAATTGGAATTGACAGAAAAAATGCAACAAAAGTAGGACTGGAAGCAGCCTATGATAAATATTTGAAAGGAGAAACAGCCAAAAGGTTGTACAAAAGATTGTTGGGAGGAACATGGATTCCATTGCAGGAAAACGACAACAGACCGTTGTCAAAAGGTGCTGATTTGATAACAAATATCAATATAAAAATACAGGATATTGTTCATCATGAAGTTTTAAACAAATTGATGCAAACCAAAGCAGAAGCCGGAGTTGGAATTGTAATGGAAGTGAAGACCGGAAAAATTGTAGCTCTGACTAATCTGTCAAAGGATCACAACGGTGCTTACAAAGAGAGAATGAATTATGCAGTACAAAGAAAATATGCACCGGGATCGGTATTGAAAACAGCAACTACCATGGCTCTTTTGGATGATAAATTCATCGATATAAATTCAACGATTGATCTGGAAGGAGGAAAAATGAATTTCAGAGGTAAAATCGTAAAAGACGATGAAGATATCGGACACGGAAAACCGGTAACACTTTGGGATGCGTTTGTACATTCTTCAAATGTCGCAATGTCCAAATGGGCAGACATTTATTATAATGCCAATAAAAAGGCAAGGAAGAATTACATTTTGAAGCTAAAATCATTTGGATTATCCAAAACATCAGGAATTGATCTGCTTGGAGAGACAAAACCGGTAGTAAAAGATCCTGATCTCAACAGAAATAACTTCAGTCGCAATACGATTCCATGGATGGCACATGGGTATGAAATTGAAATGACTCCTATTCAGATATTAACTTTTTACAATGCTATCGCCAACAATGGTAAAATCATGAAACCATATCTGGTGGATAAAATTGTAGAAGAAAATGAGATTATCAATATTAAACAGGAGGTTATTTCTAATAAAATAGCTGATGATTTAACAATAAAAAAAATACAAAGATTGCTCAAAGGAGTAGTTGATGAAGGTACTGCAAGAAGTTTGAGAAAAAATAGTACTGATATAGCGGGAAAAACAGGAACTGCTCAGGCAAATATCCAAACAGGGAATGATGAACAATTATACAATTCAACATTCGCAGGATATTTCCCCGCAGATAATCCTAAATATTCAATGATAATTGTAATGTATGGAAACAGGAAACCGCAATATTACGCAAGTCAGGTAGCTGTACCGGTTTTTGGTAAAATCGTTGATAAAATGCGTGCAATACAGGCTTTTGATTTTGAAAAAGAAACAGATGATGTCAGGCAGTTTGTAAATGCAACATTACCGGGCAGAGCAAAGGGATATTCAAATGATTTTGAAGAATTGATGAATTATCTAAATATCCCTTATAAAAAGAGAGATAAGAAGAACTGGACTAAAGTAGATAAAAAGTTCAATCAAATGGAGATGAGTGAGTTTCAGCTAAACAGAAAAACAATACCCGATGTCAGAGGAATGGGAGCGAGAGATGCTGTATATATATTGGAAAATCTGGGATTAAAAGTAAAATTGGATGGTATTGGAAAAGTGTATACACAATCATTACCACCCGGAATAAAGATAAAGGGACAAACAATTAAATTAATTCTAAAATAAATGGATTTATCAAAAGAGATAAAACATAAAAATTGAAAAACTTAAAAGAAATATTACAAGGTGTAGAAGTCAAAAAGACAATAGGTGTTTTGGATAAAAACATAAACGGTATTTATCTTGACTCAAGAGAAGTAACTAACAATAGTGCATTTTTTGCAGTCAAAGGTACAATTACAGACGGACACTTATTTATCGACAAAGCAATGGAAAAAGGTGCAACAGTGATATTTTGCGAATCGATACCTGAAAATAAATTAAATAAAGATATAACTTATATTCAGGTAGAAAACATGCAAAAAAACATGGCTATTGCGGTTTCCAATTTCTACGATAATCCTTCAAGGTCACTGAAATTGATAGGAGTAACAGGAACAAACGGGAAAACGACCATTGCAACTTTACTCTATCAATTGATGATGAAAATGAATAAAAAATCAGGATTATTATCAACTGTTGAAAATAAAATAGGAGTAGAAACCCTAAAATCAACACATACTACACCGGATGTAATAAAACTAAATGAGTTATTGAAAAAAATGAAAGATGCCGGATGTAAATATGCTTTTATGGAAGTGAGTTCACATGCTATTGATCAGGGTAGAATTGAGAATCTTGATTTTGATATTGCAATTTTTACTAATATCACTCATGATCATCTTGATTATCATGGCAATTTCATAAACTATATTAATGCGAAAAAGAAGTTCTTTGACAATCTAAAACCTGAAGCTTTTGCTTTAACAAATATTGATGATCCAAATGGATTGATAATGGTGCAAAACACCAAAGCTAATATCAAAACATACAGCCTTAGACAAATGGCTGATTATAAAGTGAAGATATTGCAGAATAGCATTCTCGGATTGCATTTGAAAATAAATGACAATGAAGCTTTTTTCAAGTTGCGGGGCGAGTTCAATGCATATAATATTCTGGCTGTTTACGGTACTATGGAATTGCTGAATTTTGACAAAATGGAAATTTTGATCAATATGTCCGAACTGGATCCTGTAACCGGACGATTTGATATCATCACAGACAGGGAAAATTCAATATTTGCCATAATCGACTATGCTCACACTCCTGATGCACTAAAAAATATTTTGAGCACATTAGGAAGTATACGAAAAAAGCCTGCAAAGATCATTACGGTTTTCGGAGCAGGCGGTGACAGAGACAAGACAAAAAGACCGGAAATGGGAAAAATTGCAGCGAGATTATCTGATATGGTAATTGTTACTTCCGATAATCCCCGAACAGAGGATCCGAAGGAAATAATAAAAGATATTGTTGCCGGAATCGAAGAGAAAGCAAAAGAAAAAGTTTTAGAAATTGAAGATAGAAAACAAGCGATCAAAACAGCATTAAAATTGGCTGATAAAAATGATCTGATTCTTATTGCAGGGAAAGGACATGAAGATTATCAGGAAATAAATGGAAAGAGGTTTCCATTTAGTGATAAAGAGATAGTAAAAAACATTTGGTTTAAAGAAATATAAACCGGTATAAAGTATACTGGTAAAAGAGATAAGGTTCTATTATCATTCTCAGGTTGGTTTTAACAGTTGCAGTGGGAGCTATTTTGGAAAAAGTTTCAAAATCCTGCTGCAATCTGTTATTTTTAAAAATTAAAACAATCCCGACTTTTTTAATACTAAATATGAATCGGGAATTAAAATATTGATATTAAGTGATTTGGAATAAAAGATATGCTTTATTATTTATTTGAATATTTAGATAAAAACTACAATCTGCCGGGTGCAGGATTGTTTCAATATATATCTTTCAGAGCAGGTGCAGGGATCATATTAGCATTGATCATTGCAATAATGTTCGGAAACAGAATAATTAGTTCTTTGAAAAGGATGCAAATTGGTGAAACCGTAAGGGATTTGGGCCTTGAAGGCCAAAAAGTGAAGGAAGGAACCCCTACTATGGGAGGGATAATAATTATTATCGCTATTATAGTTCCCACTTTATTATTTGCGAAGATCGACAATATATATATAATTGTATTAATAATATCCACACTGTGGATGGCTACAATTGGATTTATAGATGATTATATCAAGGTCTTCAAGAAAAACAAAGACGGGTTGAAGGCTAAATTCAAGGTAATCGGTCAGGTTGGATTAGGTTTATTTATCGGATTGG
>JALVEG010000576.1 GCA_027031145.1 Saprospiraceae bacterium
CATCGCTAAGGAAAGGATAAATAACATTACTACTTTACTTTTCATTTTACTTTTCATTTAAAGGTTTATTTTACTTTTTTATTTAATTTTAGTTATAAGTAAATCTTTACTACCTCTATTTTGAGGAATGTCAAAGTCGTTACTTTCTGAGCTTCCGATTACAATAATTTCATTATTTGAAGTTTCAATAGCATCATTTGCAAAATCTAGTTCAGAGCCTCCAATGGATTTTTGAAACACTAAGTTGCCGCTTTCATTAATAATGAACACCCATGCGTCGTTTACACCTTTTGGGTTGGTGATATCACCATCAACACTTCTTGAGTTTCCTGAAACAACAAAGTTACCATTGCTGAGGTTACTTACGCTTCTTGCGGAGTCAAAATGGGTTCCTCCATATACTTTTTCCCAAATAATATTTCCGTTGGAATTATTAATTTTCACCACCCAGCAATCCGCATTTTCTTTATGGTTTGTTACGTCTTGATCTTCACTTCGGGTATCACCAATAAAGAGATAATTTCCATCTGCTGTTTTGGTGATTGCCCAGCCGTTATCTATTTCAGATCCTCCATAAGACTTTTGCCAAACCATATTTCCAGATGCATCTATTTTTACAGCCCAAAAATCATAACTCCCTTTAGGGTTGCTAATATCTACATCAAGACTTTCAGCAGTTCCAACTAATAAAAAACCATTGTCTGCTGTTTGTATTACATCATAACTTCGATCGTTATTGGTGCCTCCAAAATAGCGTCTCCAAATTTTGTTTCCGTTAGCATCTAGTTTAATTCCCCAATATTCACCTAGACCGTGTAAGGTTTCTCGATTGGCATTGTTGTTTTCTTGAACATCATTTCCTTCTCCCTCACTTGCAGTTACATCTAGGTAACCTGTAATAAAATACCCTCCTTCATTAGTTGTAATTATTTTAAAAGCTTGATCGGTACCTAAAAAGCCAAAGCTTTTATCCCATTGTTTATTTCCTTGTGCATCTACTTTTAAAATCCAATAATCATAAAATCCTGCATTTTCTGAGACATCACCATCATTACTTTTAGTGAAACCAGATATAATATAACCTCCATCTGTTGTTTTTGCAATACTTGTTGCTCGATCTGTATCACTTCCTCCATAGGTATGGCTCCAAACTTTATCTCCAGTTTGTGAAACTTTTAGAATCCATAAATCGTAATCTGATCCTGATCGACCTACTAAATCTCCATCGGTACTATTAGTTGATCCAACAATTACATAATTACCATCATCGGCTTGTAAAATATCAATAGCCTCATCTTCACTAGAGCCGCCAAAAGTTTTAACCCAGTCTATTTCGCCAAGAAATCCTGTTTGATTTTGGTCATCATCATCATCTGTTTGAGTAGAACCATTATTATCTTTAGAGCATGAGAGTGAAAATAAAAAAGTAAAGAGTAATAGATATATTGGTTTCATTAGGACTATTTTTATGATATTATTTTATAACAAGTCTTTTTGTTGTTGTGTTGTTTATTTTTAGTAAATAAACACCTGTATTAAGCTTAGAAATGTCTAGATTTTTTGATGTAGTTTCAGAAAATTCTTGATGAATTATTTGTTGCCCAAGTACATTATATCCTTCTATTTTAAATATGGGAGTGGTGTTTGAAATAATAGTTACATTTCCTTTTGCAGGATTTGGTGAAATAGAAAAAGTTGAGTTTGATACCTCTTCAATTCCTAAAGAAGA
>JALVEG010000577.1 GCA_027031145.1 Saprospiraceae bacterium
CAATATTTAGGTGTGCCGGAATCAAGTCGTCTATCGAATCTTCCCGTCTTCTAATGGCCAATTTACAATATGATTTACCGGAGTTTGATTGAGATTCGAGAACCGTTAAACTTCCCCCGATACTTTCCAACAAACTTCTGTCATAATTCATAAATAAATAACAAGCATTTACTTTGCCCGTTCCTCGTAAGGGGCAATGCAGGTGAATTTCTACAAAAGCCGTTTGACCGGATAACCCGGTAAACCTGAAATTCTCTTGCCCATCGGAGGGCATCAAGGCTTTCCAAGTCTCAGCCAATTCTTTCAAATCCTTTACGGGTTTTGGTCGATTGAGAAATAAATTTAGCCTGGCCAATAATTTCGTAATGGGTGGAATTAGGAGCATCGTGAGTTTCCAATTTGACAAAAAAGACAGGAACTTCAGGCTGAAGTCAAAAATCTTTTGTTTATCAAATATCTGTTTGATTGTTCTTCTCAAAATAGAATAAATATTTATAATTCAACACTCATTTTATTTAAGCATACTTATAATAAGTGCTTAAGCATAGGAGCAATCAGCCCTCGCCTTGGACAAATCTTGTTATTTCTTGATTTTAAAATCTAAACCTATCATAAAATAGCCTAACATAAAGCCTTTATTTCCTAAATGGATATTTATAGGCCTGATTTCAAAAGCATATTTACTATTTGCAGAATCAACTCTCAATGCAACAGAAGCGTTTCCCCCAAAATACAGCGAATAAAAATATTCCGAACTATTATTATTGGCCTCAGGCCAGCCTCCCGTCCCCAGTAATCCTCTTGAATAATTGACAAATCCCCCTCCGGTCGTAACGATTGAAACACTTTTATACCTTATTAAATCATAATGAATATTTAGCCCTAATGTGGTCAATCTATAGAACTGATCCCTTGTATCGGTAATGCCCAAAGGCATAAATCCGCCAAAAGTTAAATTGGGATTTATTCGGGTTCTATTCTTTTCTCCCAAACTTTTTTGCCAACCTATTGAATAGATTAATCCACTTCCTATTTCTCTATATCCTTCGTTCAATCCGATGCCAATCCCGGTTTTAATAGAAGTTTTTCCATATTCTACCTCTTGTCCTGCTTCTTGGGCAAAAATACTGTAGGCTGAAAATAAAGTGAAGCTTAAACTCATCAGCCATACTTTAATTTTTCTTTCTAAAAATATCATATCGGATGTTTTAAATTATTCTATCAAGCTTTTCTTTTTAATGGGAATCCATATTTGTTCTTCTGAATCAGGGTCGTTATTTTTATACTTTTCACCTAAAATTTCAAAATGAGGCCTTTTATCTATTTCAAAGTCTGATTTTGGAATCCACTCATTGTAAATATAACTAAAAATTTGATAATCAGTATTCAATCCTTTGTAATGAAAAACGGCATAAAGTCCAGCTTCCAACTCGAAGGTTTCCATTTCATTTGGCAGATTTTCAAAGTCGGAAACTTCTACGAGTGCCCATTTTTCAAATTCTTGTTTTAAATCACCAGGTTTTATAGACTCCTTATAAACTTGCAAGGAAAAAAACTCATTACTTTTCTTGTTTTGTATTTCATTGCGTCTCGGCATAAATGATTTCCATAATTCAAAGGTCTTATTATTATCTAAAGACATTTTCATTTTCTTTCCAATCAGTTTCTTTGGAGATACGTTTATAATCCTGGGCTGAATATTCATTTCTCTATTTTAATATCAT
>JALVEG010000578.1 GCA_027031145.1 Saprospiraceae bacterium
GTGGCAATTTTGCACTTTTGAAAATCGTATGTCGTTGATTATCTGAATATTATTAAATTTAACTGTCAAAGTCAAGATGGTTGCGCGTAAAGAAACCGGAGTATTTTTCATTATGGTTCCATCGCTGTTTCTCACTACAGCCTGATAATTAAAGCCCGAAACGAATTGTGCCATTCCGGCATTAAAAACTAATATAATGATGATTGATGTTAAAATTGATTTTGATAAAGTTTTCATAAGTCTAATTTTTATGTTTGTTTTAATAAATAGTAACTACTCTGGTAGAGTCATTTTGATTGAAAAAAACTCTTTTTTCGCCATACTTCAGCTATTTTTTTCGACGTAGCTCCACTATGCCTTCAAAAAATAAGCTTTGTCTGACAAAAAAATTGTTTTTTTTCATTTCAAAAGCACCTACCTGAGTAGTTACAATAAATAGTGTCAATATTTTCAACTTTCTTAAATAAAGTGCATCTCATTTTTTCGCATTGCGGGTTGGGTTCTCCTTTAGGAGTTAGAGGCAAGGGTTGGCAAAACGAAAAAATGAAATGTACCCTTTCAATCCTTTCTTCATATTTTTATTATTTTAAATGCTTTGATATTCTTTCCTTTTTTTTCTTTTATAATAAGAAAATAAGTACCTGTAGGTAGCTCGCTAAAATAAAAAGTATGTTTAATTTCTCCTGAAAAAGGAATATCTAACCCGGGTAAAACCTTTTTTCCTGTTATATCCTCAATTTCTATAACCGGATTTATGGTATTTATCGATTTCATTGTCAGATTGACGCTTGAATTTGCAGGATTAGGAAATATCGTTATTTCAGCCCTGTTATTATCCAAATTGATCGTTCCGGTAAAATCTTCAATTAGTGGTTGTTGGAAGCCCTGAGTCAGTATTATTGTACCTGTAGCTACCGTATTGACAGCTGTTTCTCCCGAAGTGGAAGATACTTGTAGAGTATTTGCTTTGATTATATTGCCTGATGAACTTATCACCTGTCTTTCTATTGTTTGTCCGTAAAGAAAACCGGACATCAATAATAAACTTATCAAAAGCAAATTCAAAGCGATTTTTGAATACAAAATCTGTTTTCCTGTCTTAAATTTCATATTTATTAATTTTTTGTTTATTGATGACCTGTTTTATTTCTTTTCCAATGCTTCTAATCTTTTAAGTATTTCAGAATTTTGCGCTTTTAGTTCTTGTATTTGGTTTTGTTGTTGTTGAATTTGTTCTTTTTGTTCTTCAATGGTTCTCTGTTGTTCCTGAGTAGCTTTTACCAGCGGAACTACAAATTCACTATAAGCCAGACTGTAATATTTAACATCTCCTCTGGGTTTGCATACTCCGCTGAAATCATATCCTGCCTCTTGTGCTGCCTGCTCTACTTCCTGGGCAAGAAATCCACTTTGTTTTATTTTTTCCACATCATATTTTTTGGCATAATCACTTGAATCAACGGTGCCTATCAGAGCATCCAATTTATCCTTATCTATATTGTAAGTAACAGGGCGCAATTTCATTATAAAATCCAATCCTTTTACATCTTCTTTTACATTGTTTTTGATACGGGCATCTGAAGTATTGTGCCATGTTGAGTGTCCTCCTATCCATGTTACGGAGCTATTTCCAATCATTATTTTATTGTCTGTTCCCGGTTCTGCATCATATCCTATTCCCGCGGAATTAGTATAGTTACCACTTGAATAAGCACTATA
>JALVEG010000579.1 GCA_027031145.1 Saprospiraceae bacterium
TTTTTTATATGATTTTAATGTATTCAACAATAAAGAAACAACAGTCATCAACCCTACTCCACCCGGCACAGGCGTGATATAGCTGCATTTGGAGGCTACATTTTTAAAATCGACATCACCTGTTATTCGGTATCCTGACTTTTTTGATTTATCCTCTACCCTGTTTATACCGACATCTATTACTATCGCACCGTCTTTTACCATATCTTCCTTAACAAACTCCGAAATACCTATTGCGGCTACTAAAATATCCGCCTTTTTAAGTTTCTCTTTAAGATTTTTGGTTCTGCTATGTGCCAGAGTTACCGTTGCATTGCCGGGATAGCGTTTTTGAGCGAAACTGATTGAAAGAGGTTTTCCTACAATATTACTTCTCCCAAGGATAACAACATCTTTTCCCTCTGTCTCAATTTTGTAGCGTTTTATCATTTCTAATATCCCAAGGGGAGTAGCCGGCACAAATGTATCTATTCCCAATATTAATTTACCAAGATTATAAGGATGAAAACCGTCAACATCTTTATCAGGATCGACAGCAGCTAATACATTATCTACATTGATATGATCCGGAAGTGGCAATTGTACTATAAAACCATCAACACTTTCATCATTATTTAATCTTTCAATTTCAAAAAGCAATTGATCTTCGGTTATATCGCTGTCAAAATTAAGATTTGTTGATTTAAAACCTACCTGGGCACAGGATTTCATTTTGCTTTTTACATAAAATGTGCTTGCAGGATCACTACCAACCAAAATCGCTACTAAATGCGGTTGACGATATCCTTTGGCAATATAAGAATCTACTTCGACCTTAATCTCATCTTTAATATCAGAAGACAATTTTTTACCATCCAACAATTTCATTGAAAACAATTTTTATAATTTTATTCTTTTTGTTACGATCCATACTAAAAATATACCGACAATAAAGGATACTGAGAACAGTATATAGAAAATATATTTAAATCCTGAGAACGGCAATTCAACATTCATTCCGTAAAAACTGGCAACAAGTGTAGGTACTTCCAAAATAATTGTAATAAAAGTCAGTCTTTGAATGAAATTATTGAAATTGTTTGAAATAATAGTTGCATACGTATCCATAATTCCACCCAGGATATTTGTATGGACATTGGCCATATCAAGCCCCTGACTATAATCGATAATAATATCTTCAAAATAATCAAGATAATCCTCATTATCTCTAATTTTAAGAAAATCCGTCCTTTTCATCTTCATCAGTAGCAATTCATCCGCTTTAAGAGAATTCAAAAAATAAACAAGACTCTTTTCTATTTTAAGAAGTTCTTTAAGTTCTCTATTACGACTGGAATTATACAACTCCTGTTCAAGCATATTTCTTTTATAATTCAATCTCTTCAAATATTCCAAATACCACAGTACGGTTTGTTCCATTAATTTAAGTACAAAATGGGGTTTATTTGAAGGTTTGAAATTTTTCACTTTCTCATCAAGAAATCTTTGAATAATATTATTTTCTTTTGAAGAAATAGTAATAATATTGTATGGAGTCAAGAGGATACCAAGAGGAATAGTTCTATAGTATGAATGATTTTCATAATCTTCAGTATCTTTGTTTTTGAAAGGAATATTGATTACAATCAATTTTATATCATCTTCCCATTCATATCTTGCTCTTTCTTCAATATCAAGAGGATCGGTAAGAAAATCCAATGGTATATCAAACCTTTCAGACAATTCTTCCAGTTCATCTTTGTGGTGAGGAGGAATGATATTTACCCAAACACCTTCTTTCCATTCGTCCAAAAATACTAATTTCCCGTTCTCTTTTGCTATATATTGAATCATGATAAAGGCATTCTTTACAGGCAACAATAATAATAGAAATCAATTTTTTGCAATTATTCCATATTATTGCTCCTTTACTTAATAAAACAGATAATTTATCTGATAAATATTTACATCAACACTTATTATGCAAACATAAGATTATTTAACCATTTAGACAATGAAAAAGAAATATTTTATGAAAAATATAGGGGCTATTTGATAATTACCAGCTTTTTTGATTCAGAATATCCTGTAAATATACCGGAACCACTATCAATATTGGAATTTACAATATATCCATTATCAACTGCTTTAACATAATCATAATATTCTCTAGAAATAGTCTTTAAACATATTTCCAAAGTATTTTTAATACAATCTTCCTGAACCAAAAATGATACTGACAACTTGTTATTTTTAACATGTGAATAGTCAACTAATATTGATTGTATTGATTCATTCCAATACATTCCATATGAAAGAGTTAAATTGTCTTTTGAGCAAATATATTGAATATAAGCAGGAATCTTGGGATCATGAATATACAAACAATTTTTCATTTTCAAATCAAAATACATATTACCCTGAAATTCTGAAGTATCCAGCATCATTTCAAGTTGAATTTTCATTTTTTCATTTTTCGGACTGTTTGCTTTTCTTACACTGACACTATCAATATTTACCGGTTTGGGAATATATGCTGCAGCTTCAACCTTTTCATAATCCTCTCCTTCAATCCATCCAACAAATTTCAATGAATCACCCGGTTTAGCTCTAGGCATATCGGGATTGAAATAATATCCTTTTGTATTATTTATTTTTTTATAAATCAAATTTTGTGGTTCATCGGAATTATTTATATACAACCGGACAGTTGCATCATCCCTATACCCTGCAGTTTCGCCTGAATTCATCCCTGAAGTAACACCAAGGAATATTTTTATAGTATCATTTGCTTTAACTGAAGCACTAACCCATATTTTTGAAGGAGAAGTGAATAAATTTTCATTTATGTCATTATCACATGAATAAAGCAGCAAAAAAGAAGAAAATAAAAACGCCGAAAATATTCTTAAAAAACTATTATTTATATAATTTTTTTTCAAAAAAAACCCTTTAAATTGCCATTAGCCTAATTTAGACTAAATCAAATAGAATTTATCGAGTGCAAAGATAAACTAAAATTATTAAAAAAAAATAATGTTTTTTATAATTTAACATTTCCATTTAGTAACCTGTTAGTTTAATTTATTTATTGGCAAGTTTATAAATATCGTCCATTTTCAATAACGCATAATAATATTTATAATAATCTTATAAAAAACAAACATTTATTCAAAAAATAATTTTATAACTGGCAGAAGGTAAAAAAGGAAATAAATAGACTTCTTTAAAATTATTTCCGGAAAGTTGCTTATTTTTATAAGAGAATGTCAAATAATAAGGATTGGACCTGTTCAAAACATTATAAACTCCTATTTTTACTTCCTGGTGAATACTATTGGAAATAAATTTGGATTCCATTCCTATATCAATTCTTTGGTAAGAGGGTAAATGCCAATTATTCTTCTTTTCATACAGAAGTATATTATCAGGAGTCAATTGTGTAGGAAGTGTATACGGATTGCCGGTGCCATATACTCCGGTCAGAAACAAGTTCATTTTGCCTGTCGCCTTATAAACCAGAATAAGATTTATATTATGACGTCTTGAAAATCTATATTCAAACCAGTTTCCATCATTAATATCATCATATAATCTTTGTGACCAGCTTAAAGTATAATTTAGCCAAAGCTTAAACTTTTCAGAAAAATAATTCCATTGTGATTCGATCCCCCACATTTTTCCTTTTCCGACAGGAATATGGTTTTCCCAATTTGAATTATCGGAAAGAATAAAATAACTACCGTCTTTATGAGAAACAAGATTATCAGTAAATTTATAATATGCTTCCATCGTTAACTTAGACTTATAAGAAAAATCAATATCCAGCCCCATATTAAAGTGCCAAGCTGTTTCAGGTTTTATTACTGCTGTGGTAGGTAAAAGCACTTCAGACGGCAATCCCAATCCATTATTGGCCAAAGTATGAATATTTTGACTCATTCTTGATACCGATAAATTTAAAATGGAATTTTTACTCAATTTCTGATTTAGAATGATACGTGGCTCTATCAAAAAATAATCCGGTTTATCAATTTTTATTTTAGAATTTAACAATTCAAAATGGATACCTAAGTTCAAACTTGTATTTTTATTGAAGTCTATCTGATCTTCAAAATATATGGAATTTTCAAAATTTTCTTTCGAATAGTGTGAAAAATCATTTCTGACTTGAGCAGCTTCGGGAATATCTTTTGAAACATCGCTTAGAACCATTGAATTAATATAAACAAAAGGACTTATACTGTGTATGACACTCATAAATCCATATTTTATTTTATGCTTATTGTTTGTAAAATAATCAACATCCATCTTATATCCAAAATCAAATATATTGGAATCAAATATTCTTCCATTATAATAATTTAGATCTTCCGCTACATCCAAAATTCCCACGTCGAACGAATATGATTTTGAGTTGTACTTACTGTAAAACAATGTTGAATTCACAGTTGTTTTTCTTCCTGTTTGATGATTCCATTGCAGAGACAATAAAATATTACCCCAATTCCAATTACTATTATCTATTGAATATATTTTTTCTCTACGAGGAGAAAAATATTTTACGTCTTTATTTTTAAAATTATCCAATCCTTTGTAAAAGCTTAATGACAATGTATTTCGTTTGTTTAATATAAAATTCATTTTTGCATTAAAATCATAAAAGTAATACTTAAAGTCTTTTGTTTTCACATCCGAACTCAGGGCATCTGAAATAGCTTTATTCCAAACATCAAGATAAGTTCGCCTAAAACTGACTATAAATGAACTTTTATTATTTATCAACGGTCCTTCAAACAATCCTTTAACAGTAAGAAATCCCATATCAAGTTCACCTGCCAACTTCTTTTTGTTTCCATCCCGCAGCCGTATATCCATGATAGAACTAAGACTTCCACCATATCTTGCAGGAAAATCCGATTTAATAATTCTGGCATCTTTGATAATACTTGAATTAAATATAGAAAACAATCCTAGCGCATGTTGAGAATTATATACCGGCACCCCGTCCATTAATATCATATTTTCTGCTGAATTTCCACCTCTGACATGTATCCCTCCAAGCCCGTCTGCTCCTGTCAGTACTCCGGGTAAAATATATGTTAGTCTTAAAATATCATCTTCCCCCATTGGATTCACAAGCTTACCTATTCTTGCAATATTAATTTTTTCATGTTCAAAAAACTTAATTTTACTATTATCTAATCTTGAATCAAAAATCACGACCTCATTCAACAGTTTAGCCGGTTTGGGAACAAGTGAAATATCTAATTCAATATCTTTATGCATATCCAAATTAATGGTATCGCTATAATATCCCAGATAAGAGAAAATTAATTTGTTTTGCCCTTCAGGCAATTTCATACTATAAAAGCCATATTCATTACTTATTGTTCCCTGTGAAAAATCGGGAAGATAAATATTTGTATACACCAGTTTTTCTCCTGTACTTTCATCCGTTATATATCCTTTAATAAAAAATTCGATTTTATCATTTAACTTTGGTTTGAATATCACGATTTGTTTATTGATAACCTGATACTTAAGCCCTG
>JALVEG010000580.1 GCA_027031145.1 Saprospiraceae bacterium
CAAGTCCAAGCATCCTTCCCATTTCTCCTGGAGGTATACTCTCTACTGTAGATAATGTCTTTACTCTTAATAAAGCCAATAGTGCCAAAGATAGAAAAACACTGCTGGTGGGATAATAAACATTATCCAATTCAAAATCATCCTCATATCTCAATAGTCCCTGATATAATAATGATGGAATAGCTATCAAAACTCCAGCCTGTTGCAGATCCGTTTGATTGTTGAACTCTACCTGACACTTTATCCCTAATTTCGCACTTAATATTCTTTGATTTAAATTGGTACAAGCTTTTCCTATAACTTGCTGACAGTCTATAATGCCACGTTGACTTTTTGTTAATGCGACAGGTTTTTGACTAATCGGTTTTTCCGGTATTTTAATACGTCCTGACTTTATGGCTTTCTTTACTGTATCATACTTTATATCCAGCTTTTCGCAGATGTCTTTTATTTCTTCGCCTTGGTTTAATCTGTAATGTATCTCATCTGTAACTTCGCTTACTAATACACGAGGTTTGCGTTGTTGCTTCGATAAAAAAAAGCCGCAGGTCCTTTTTCTCTATACTTCTTAACCCAACGTTTTACACTTGAGGAGCTTACTCCAAAAGCTCTTACTATTTCCGATTGCTTTGCATTACCATTTACTACAAGCTGGGTTGTGAATAATCTGAAACTTGCATAGTCTTCTTCCGAATGTTGAAATACCGGCATCGCTCCGTTAAAATAAAATACAGTTCCATTTTTTTTTACTACTCCAATGTGAATATTTATTAATTTTATGTTTTCTGGAAAAAACGGCAATCTTGTCTGCGGCATAATAGGTCATTTTTAAATCCAAGTGCAAAATTACAAATATTTTAAAAAACATTAGTTTTCAATATGATATGTTTTGATTGTTTTTTTGGGGTCAGGTGTTCTGAATTTAGTGACTCAAAAGAGTAGAATGATATTGAGATCAATAAGAATATTTATTAGCCAAAAACGATTGTATGAGAATTGGATATCTACAAAAATAAAAAGACTTCCCAAAAAATATGAGAAGTCTCTTGTTTCTATTACTTAATTACGTTTCTAAAATAGAAAGAGGCTTGATTAAGTATTACGCTACAAAGATAATGTATATATTTGTAAAAAACAAAAGAAGAGAAATGCGCCCCAAAAAAAGAGGGTATCATTAATTTAAATAGTTATTTAGAAATGAAAATAAATGTTTATTATTTTTTAATTATATTTATTGTGTTTGTTGTATCTTGTAAAACAAACAAACGAGCAAGTAATATTCCTTATATGAAAATGAATGAGAAAAGCCGGATAGATCTTCCTTTTAAAGTATCAAAACAAGAGATAATTGATCTGTTAGATAATTATTTTCCCGATACATTATTTCAACAGGAGGACAATGATGATTTTCCTGTCAATATGAAAATCGAAAAGGGAGAGATAATTGATCTGAATATGATGGATTCCATCCTTTCGGTGTCTTTGTCTTTGGATATTGATGTTTCTAAAACGATCTTTGGAATTACGGCTACTTCAAAAGGTTCCATGCTATTGGATATCAGTTCAGACCTTGATATTGATGATAAATGGCATTTGGTATCAAAGACTACTATTGAATCTATTGAATGGATTAATAAACCGGAGATAAAAGCAGGTTTTATTAAATTTTCTGTTCCTTCAATTGTACTTGATTATCTGGAATCAAAAAAAACCGGTTGGCTGGAACAATTGGACAGCACGTTGTATAAAAATGAATTTTTGCAAAAATCCGTTTATAGTCTGGATTCGTTGTTTCAGCATCCTTTCCCAATTGATTCAGCTAAATCGGTTGGAGCCAAGCTGAAGTTGGAAAATATTTCATTGTTTCCTTTTGAAACCTCGGGTGATTCTATTTCCGGTGGAATAAGTGTGATGTTTGATACGCAAATTGTACCTGTTGCTAACTTTATTGATACTAATACCACTTTAGGTAATATCAATTTTTCATGGAAAAAAGATAGCGAAAAGGAGCAGAAGCTGGTATTTGCCTTATCGTTTATTCAGGATCAATTGCAGAATGTTGTCAATGCGTATATGGATTCGATTCCGGAAAAAGATCGATACTTTGATATGGAAGGATTAAACATCAGATTGGATAAAATTGATGTGATTTATCGTAATGGTTTGGTTGGAGGTAGAGCATATATCTCTGGTGATAAAAACGGGGATATTTTTATTCTTTGCAGACCTTATTGGGACAAAAACGATAAAAAATTGCTTTTGCTTGACAGGGATGTGAAAATCAAAATGGATGATATTCAATCCAAAACATTATTGATGTTATTCGGTAAGAAAGCAAAAAAGAAAACAGCCGATATATTGGAAAAAAATATTAATGAGTTGATATACGGGTCTATCTATGAGATCAATGATTCCCTGTCCGCTTTAAATGAAAATAATACTATAAGAATTGACAAATTTGATCTGCCTGTACAGTTGGAACAGGATATGTTATTTATCGATATTTATTTACATGTTAAAGGTAGATATGTGTGGAAGAAATTAAATATTGATCTATAAGAAAAAAGGATTGCAAACTTGCAACCCTTTTTATCAGTATCTTTTATATAATTCTATCCTTTCTTTTATCTTTGTGCTATGAGTTGGTTAATGATTTGGATAGTAGTCTATTTGGTATTGATTTTAATATTGTCATTGAGACATATCAGGGTTACGGATCCTGAGCAATATCTGGTCAATAACAGGAAAACAAAACTAATACCTCTGCTTGCAACTACTTTAGCGACATTTGTTGGGGGAGGTACTTCTATCGGATTGATGGCATTGGGATATGAATCGGGGTTTGCTGCAGTGGGTATTGGAGTTGCTTATGTGATCGGATTTTTTATTATGGCAAAATTTGCGGGGAAAATCAGGGATTTTGGTGCAAAAAACAAGATTTATAGCTTTCCTCATTTTCTCAATCATATCTATTCTTCTGAAAAAAACAGCTTACTTAACAAGATTTTTCCGGCAACAGTCAGTGGGGTAAATATTTTTATTTTCTTTTTTATGCTTGCAGCACAATTTGTAGCCATGGCAAGTCTTCTGAGATTTTCTTTTGAAATAGGATATATGACAGCTGCGATCATTTCTGCTTTGATAGTGATCTTTTATACTGCTGTTGCAGGACTGTCAGGGGTTATTATTACAGACTTGATACAGTTTATAGCTATATTGATAATGATAGTTTTGATATTTATACCCGGTATATGGAGCGACACGGTTCATTTGTCAAGATTGTCTGAATTGCCGGCAAATATGCTTAATGGTACATATTACGGTTATATATTTATTTTTGGATTATTGATATTTTTGAGTTGGTCAGTAGTGGTGAGACTTGATATATGGCAAAGAATTTTGGCAGCAAAAGATAGCAAAACAGCAAAAAGAGTAATGATAATCACAGGATTGGGAATGTTGCCGTTCTATATTATCTTTCCGCTTGTCGGAATGGCGATAAAGTTGACTTTTACAGGTGTGGAAAGCCCCAAAGATGTTGCTTTTCACTTTATCAATGCTCATAGTTCAGGTTTTATTTTCGGGTTTGCAGTGATAGGAATGTTATCGGCTTTGATGTCAACGGGAGATAGTTTTCTCAACATCATTTCAATTTCAGCAGTAAAGGATTTTATGAAAACAAAAAATCAGGGTAATCTGCAGAAACAAAGCAAAGAGATAAAATTTGTAACTGTGGTGTTTGGTATTTTGGCTTTGATTATTGCTTTGGCTTTTCCACATATAGTGGATTTGATGGTAATTGCCCTGAGTACTATTACATTGTTTGTTCCCGTTACTTTATTTGCTTTGATAGATAAAAATGCAGGGAAATATCAAAAAATTGCTGTTTACAGTATTTTATTGGGATTTTTGGTTAATGTTATTTTCTTTGTGTATGGATTGCTTTTTCCTGAGCAGTTTCAGGCAAAATCATCTTTTGTGCCGGGATTTATAATTTCGACTCTTGTGCTGTGGATTGGAGTTATGATTGAAAAGAGGAAAAGAAAACAGGTAAGACAGAACTTTCAATAAATACTTTCGTTGTTAATTAAAAATAGAGTATATGAATATAGTTTTTATGGGAACTCCTGATTTTGCGGTTCCCTCTTTGGATATTTTAGTGAAAAACGGATACAATATTGTAGGTGTCGTTACGGCAACCGATAAATACGGGGGTAGGGGAATGAAAAAATTGATAGAGTCTCCCGTTAAGAAATATGCAGTTGAAAACGGATTAAGAGTACTACAACCAAAAAATCTTAAATCACCGGAATTTGTTGAAGAGTTGAGGAGTTTGAAAGCTGATTTGCAAATTGTAGTTGCATTCAGGATGTTGCCTGAAATAGTTTGGAATATGCCGCCATTGGGAACATACAATTTGCATTCTTCGCTGTTGCCCAAATACAGGGGAGCTGCTCCGATTAATTGGGCAATTATCAAAGGAGAAAAAGAAACCGGAGTTACTTCTTTCAAATTGCAACATCAGATAGATACAGGAGATATCTTATTTCAGGAGAAAATCGATATCGGAGAAAATGAAACAGCGGGTGAACTTCATGACAGACTTATGATATTGGGAGCGGAAGTGGTTTTGAAAACGGTAAATGCAATTAAACAGGGTAAAGTGGAACTGCATGAGCAGGATGATATAGAAGCAACAAAAGCACCAAAGATATTTACAGAAGATTGTGAAATAAACTGGAATGATACAACTTTAAATATTCACAATTTTATCAGAGGGCTTAGTCCCTTTCCGGGAGCATGGACAACTCTGGATGAAAAGAATTTTAAGATATTCAAAACCCTTAAAATTGAAGGTCAGACAAATAAAGAACAGGGAATACTGTTTACCGATAATAAAAAATACTTGCATATATCGACAAAAGACGGATTGATAGATGTACTTGAAGTTAAAATGCAGGGAAAAAAGAAAATGGATATTCGTTCTTTTTTAAATGGATATAAAATCAACTATAATAAGTTGAAATAGAAAATAAAGTATAGTTTTAGTCATTTATATCAAATCTTTTATTTTCATTCAATATCAATTGAGCATTTTTATATAAATATATCTTTTTAATATGAGCATTATTATCAATTATTGGATGAAAATTATAGAATTGAGGTGGTGGGATTGTTACACTATCTGATACGGTAGGTATTTGCCCGTTTGACCAGTTACCGCTATTATTCCAATTGTTATTAATACTTCCTGTCCAATAAATACCGAATTCATAAGCTCCCAGATCAAAATTATTTAACAAGGGTCTGCTTACTTCATCGTAATCATCAATAATTCCGTAATTATTTGCATCTATTCCCGAATCTATCGCAGGGGAAGATGTTTGCAAATGGAAATTAAAATTGGTTGAATCAACAAATAAAGGATCTGCAACTATTTCCGAAGACGAATTCAAAGCTGTTGTACCATAATATATACCGGTTGTCAGATTTTTCCTGACAAGGATATTCAAAGCATCCTGATTATCGACTATTTGTTGTGTTGCACATACTTGTCCGTAACCATCCGAACTACCCTGCAATCTATGATATCTGACTATATTATTGTCAATATAAATATTTGACAGGTGATTCGTATCATTAGTGAAAATATTGATTAGAATACCACATTTCCAACCTCCGCCAACAGTACTATATATGGTATTATGATATATTCTGACATTTTTACGATTTCCGTTACTGCCATTTGGACCTTCATCATGAAATGAAATCCCTGCTTTATCAGTATTAATGATAATATTGTTATAAATATCAAGACTATCTATTGTACCTCCTTCTTCAGTTCCGATAGAAATCCCCGTTTCGCAATCCTTGATTTTATTATTATATATTTTATTATTTATTGATCCCGGAGAAGAGTTATCATAGGCATCAATATAAATGGCAGCATCCTCGGAAATGTCATGAATAAAATTATGGTGAATACTCCCATTTGAAGATCCTTGTTTAGCATCTATTCCCAACGCTCCGAAATAACCGGTCATATTTTGATAATATACTTCATTGTTTTTTGCCTCATAATTATTTACATCAGCAATAGAGATAAATTCATCATGTCCATTGGGTACATTTCTTGCATTTATAACAGTATTCCCATCTATTGTGATATTTGCTGAATGACTTATAAATATACCGGATGCTCCACTTTCTTCTGAATGGGATCTACTGACTTTTGAATTCTTGCAATGTTCCATATAAATAGCATAATCATCTGAGTTTAATACGGTAACACTGTCAATGATAATATCTTCGCATGTGTATTCTGAATTTCCATAAGCTAAAATACCATATTCTTCCGAATTTTGGATTTTTAGGCCTTTTATTGTAATATGTTTAGGTGAACCTCGCATTTCAAAAAGTGCGTGATAGTCTCCAACTGTTCCACTCCAGTCAATAACAGGAGAATCATTTTGGTAGTTTATAAAAGTGATAGGATTTCCATTGGTGCCAAAGTTGTTTAAATATATTTTTTCATCATATGTTCCTTCGCAAATAAAGATAGTATCTCCTGCTACTGCTATATCAGCAGCATGTTGAATTGTAGCAAATGGTCCATGACCGTTTGAGCATGTCGGCAATAATCCGTCGTTTGAGTCACTTGCACAAGAGGTTTTTGAGACATAATAGCTATTAGAATTTAGAATAGTAAAGGGCTTTGTACAATTATGGGAATTTGTATTTGAAAATAAACTATTTGGAAATATAATTAATAAAACGATAATAGAAAAAACAAGAAATGGAATAAAATTAGGCTTAATGTTAAAATTATGTAATTTAATATATATTAATTTATGATAATTCATACAAAAGAATGTGATATTGCCCAAAGTTAATAAAAAATTAAATAATGTGATTTGTTTTTGTTATTTTTAACAAAAAAATTGTTGATCAAGTGCTCTGCACAAGAATTAAAGGAACAAGTATATATGCATAGTTATTTTTTTCGCAGTGCACTAGAACTGTGAATAATGATAAAAATAGGGAGAGGTAAAAGTTTAAAGAGCTATTGAAAAAATATCATTGATCAATTCAGTGATAT
>JALVEG010000581.1 GCA_027031145.1 Saprospiraceae bacterium
CTTCTTTCAACTCTTTGTCTTTATTTTCTATTACATAAACTTCATCCGCTAATGCAAAATCGTTATTCAATTTCACCGTAATATCATAATAGTTCGATCCTCTGTCTAAATAAAAATCTTCAATCGTACCAATAAAAATTCCCCTGGGAAAAATTGTTGAAAATCCACTGGTTAACACCGAATCACCCTTCTCCAAATATGCATGCTTTGGAATAGCCGATATCTTTGCTCTTTTGTAGTCATAAGGTTCCCATTTTAAAACCCCGAAATATCCCCGGTTTTTTATTACAACACTAACCCGGGACACCATATTTATTAAAGGAACCACCGAAGCAAATTTTCTATTTACTTTTCTTATAACCCCTATCACACCATCTCCATCAACAACCCCCATTCCTTCATGCAAACCTTCATCCGAGCCTTTGTTTAGGGTAAATCTGTTATTCCGTTTGTCTATACTCTTATTGATAACAATAGCAGGAATAAAATCAAACAGAATTTCCGCGCTGTCTTTATTGATTATATTATTATTTACAGCGCTTTGGTTATAAATCCTCTGAAACAATTTTGCATTTTCCTTTCTTAATTCTTTAATTTTAGTTCCCAAATAAAAATATTCCAATACATTATTATATTTAGTATTTATATAGCCGGAAAATATATTTGAAGAATATAGAAAAATATCTTTTTGTTTATTATTAAAATTTATTATAAGAGTAAAACTTATTATTTCTAATATTATAAATAGAATAATTGTATACAATTTGCTATTTAAAAGTAATAGATTTCTCATATAATAAATGAGATTTACAGACTTTTTCTATTTACTAAAAATGAATATCTGCTAGAATTCTTTAACGCCAATCCTGTTCCTCTTACTACTGCTCTTAACGGATCATCAGCAACTTTTACAACCAACTTTGTTTTTCTGGACAATCTTTTATCTAATCCTCTAAGCAATGCTCCTCCGCCGGTTAAATAAATTCCTCTTTTAAATATATCGGAGGCCAATTCCGGAGGAGTATATTCAAGTACTTTGAGAACGGCTTCCTCTATTTTCTTAATAGAATTATCCAATGCTCTCGCTATTTCATTGTGCCTTATCTCTACTTGTCGTGGAATACCCGTTACCAAATCCCTACCATTGACGTTTAATGGCTCAGGAATTTCATCAAGATCCTCTATTGCTGCTCCTACTTTTATTTTTATTTGCTCAGAAGTTCTCTCTCCAATTAACAAATTGTATTCTCTTCTCATAAAATCTATGATATCCATTGTAAACTCATCTCCGGCTGTCCTGATAGATTGATCTGTAACTATCCCGGAAAGAGCAATAACTGCTATTTCTGTAGTTCCTCCACCTATATCAATAACCATATTCCCATCAGGAGCTTCCACATCCAATCCAATACCAAGGGCTGCAGCCATCGGTTCGTAAATCAAATATGTTTCCTTTGCATCAACATGGTCTGCAGAATCGAAAACAGCCCTTTTTTCTACTTCTGTTATGCCTGACGGAATGCAAATCACAATTTTTAAATGAGTAAAAAACTTCTTTTTATCACTAATCATATTTATCAAACCCTCAATCATTGATTCAGCCGCTTGAAAATCTGCTATAACCCCGTCCTTTAAAGGGCGTATGGTTTTTAAATTTTTATGGGTCTTTTCATGCATCTGCATGGCCTTTTTGCCAACTGCAACTACTT
>JALVEG010000582.1 GCA_027031145.1 Saprospiraceae bacterium
TTGGATTTTATTGAGTCCAAAACAGGTTTTTCCGCATCATTGGAGGATGTTGATCTCAATATAAGCCATGGGATAAAACTTAGAAATTTGCTGATAAAAGACGAACAAGATAATAACTTTTTGAATGCAGGTACCTTTGAAACAAGTATGATGAAAAATCTGATTTCGATGATCTTGACAAGAAGTTATGATTTTTCTTCAGTATCATTGAGTAATACCCGGCTAAATATCAGAAAATATGAAGGTGAGAGTCTTTCAAATTTGAATTATTTTATAAGAAAACTGACAGGGAAAAAAGGGAATTCAAAGAATTGTGTGAAATTGGATATCGACAGGATAGAACTAAACGATATTATTGTTTCCAATAATATTTACGATAAGCCTGGAATTGACAGTTTTAAAATAGGAAATGCATTAATTGATTTTAAAAATATTGATCTGTGCAATAAATATATGGAGCTGGATGAATTACAGTTAGATGATTCCCGCATTATTTTGACAGATAAAGCATCCGGAATAATTAGTAAAAAGGAAATAGATCTCAATAGATTATTTAATATCAATTATAAGTTGAAGATCAACAGTTTGAAAGTAAAAAGGAGTTCCTTTGCTTACTTAAAGTATGATGAGAATACTAAAGTTGATAATCAAATCAGTTATTTTGATAAAAAAAGTATTGGAATTTCAGATATTTTTATTGATGGTGAAGATCTAATAATAAATACAAGCGATGAATCCCAATTCGTGATCAACAGCATAAGGTTAAAAGAAAAGAATGGTTTTGAATTAAATAATTGTTCAGTAGAAAAACTGAAAATAAGTAGGCACAACATAAAGTTTAACAGCTTAAAGATAGAAACGGGGAATTCAAATATAAATTCTGATCTTGATATTGGATATGTTGATTTTAATAGTTTTAATAACTTTGTTGATAAAGTAAAACTCAAAGGGAATTTTAATAAAAGCATATTGGGAATAGAAGATCTGTATTATTTTGTACAGGGACTTAGAGAAAACCAGGTGATAAAAAACAATTTGTCAAAAAGAATAAAATTTTCAGGCGATATATCAGGTACGGTCAATGATCTTTCCTCTTCTGATTTTAGTATTTCAATAGGTACTGAATTTTTAGTAAGATCCGGTTTTAATATTAAAAATATAACAAAAAAACAAAGAGAATTTCTGGATTTGAAAAAATTGAATCTTAAAACAAATACCGGTTTTATTACTACCTTTTTTAAAAATATCAATTTTGAAGATAAATTTCCTAAGTTGGGCAATTTAAACTATTCTGGCAGTTTCAAAGGATCATTTAAGGATTTTATTGCTAATGGGAAGCTGAAAACCGATATAGGTACGGCTTTTGTCGATATGAATACTACTTTTGAAAGTATTAAGGAAGGTATCAATTACAAAGGTTTATTGACTTTGAGGGATTTTGATTCAGGGGTGTTGTTAGGGAATACCGATTTGGGTAAGATCGGCGGAAAAATTAATCTTTTGGATGGATACAATATTTTGACAGACAATCCTAAAGCAAATATTACAGCTGTAATCGATTCATTTGAATTTAAAGGATATAAATACAGGAATGCTGAAATCAATGCACTGATAGAATCCAGAAAATTTAATGGTGATTTGAAGTTGAAAGATGATAATGTTGATTTTAGTTTGTCCGGTGTAATTGATTTTTTGGATTCGATTCCTGTTTTTAATCTAAAGGCGGATTTTGGCAACCTGGATTTGCATCCGCTTAATCTTTATAACAGAGAGTTGAAAATGTCCGGTAATGTATTTATGGATTTTATGGGGTCCAATCCTGACGATTTTGCGGGAAACATCCGTGTAAAAAATATAAATATTTCAAATGGTAAAAAAGATATAAAAATAGATTCTGTTTATATTTCATCTATTCTTAATGATAATGGAGAGAGGTATCTTGATGTAGATTCAGATATGGGGACAATGTATTTTGATGGTGAATATAAGCTTAAAAATATTTACAGGGCAGTTTATAATATGTTTGATCGCCATTTCAGCAGGTTTATAAGCGGTTTTAGTAAATCAGATACTACTTTTGGTGATTATTTAGGATATTATTATGATTTTAATCTGGATATTCCTGATACAAAAGATCTGTTTGAGATTTTTTCCGGAAAACAATTGAATTTTAATGCTCTTTCATTGGAAGGGAATGCGGATCATTCAAGAGATAGTCTTGCGGTAAATCTAAAGTTCGATGATTGTATTTATAACAGTAATAATATTAAAGATTTTTCAGCAAAATTCAATTTATATAAGGGATATGGAGATTTTCACTTACATAGCGATGGAATTAAATTGTCAAAAATAGATATTGGACCTTTAAGTTTTGATACCGATGTCGATGAAAAAGAGTTATATTTTCAGTTGGCGGTAGATTCAATAGGGAAAAATGTAGGGATAATAGCATTTTCCGGCAGGACGGAACCTTATATTGACAGTTTCGGAATAGAAGTATACGGAGGATTCATCACAGCATTGCAAAATGAGCTTGAGTTTGCCGGACAAAATAGAGTTGTGATTGGTAAAAAATATGTCAATCTTGAAGATTTTGTTCTGAATGATAATGATGGAAGATTGAGCTTTGATGATATCAATGATCATAAAGGTGTGAAAGTCGATTTGAAAAATATAGATATCGGGATCGTCGATTTGCTAATGAATTATAGTAAATTGAATTTTTCAGGTAATACTAATGGTTATGTCTCTGTTCCTGATGTTTTTAAAAGAAATTATATGGAAGGTTCTATCGTGGTTCCCGACCTGAAAATTAATGATGATTATTATGGTGAATTTAAAGGAATAGTTGAAATTGATTCTTTGAATAAATCAAAATTGGCATTTAAAGCCGATCTGGGAAATGAATCAAAAGTGCTTTGGTCTAAGGGCTTTTATAATTTAAAGGAAAAAACATTTTTTGGAGATTTTTCTTTCAATAAGTTTCCTTTAGCATTTTTGGAAAATATAATTGATGACGGTATATCGGAAACAAAAGGAGAATTGGATGGAGAAATGCGTGTGTACGGACCGTTTAAAAAAATAAATATTACAGGTAATGGAATTGCTTACCACGGACAGACAAAAGTAGATTATCTGGGAGTAAAATATTTCTTCGATAACCAAAGATTTATTATAAATGATAAAGGGATAGATTTTACTGGAGTCAGGATTCAGGATAAATTCGGTAATTCCGGATATGCAAATGGAGGTATTACATTTGACAGGTTTCGACACTGGGGAGTTGATGTAACATTGACTTCCGACAAAATACTCGGATTAAATACCACTGAGGATCTGAACCCTGATTATTGGGGAGTAGGAATAGGCAAAGTGACGGCATCATTCAGGGGAGGATTTGAAGATTTGATACACATGGATATCGATGCCACTACTTATAAAGGAACGGAATTGACGATCCCCGTTAAATTGTATGTAGATGCGGGAGATGAATCTTTTGTGAAATTTATTACAAAAAAAAGTAAGAAAAAGACGAAGAAAGTTGTAAAAAAAGAAGTTAAATTTGATGTGGAATTGAATATCGACATCACCCAAGATGCTAAAATGACCTTGATAATGGATGAAAATGCAGGGGATAATCTTACCGGAAGAGGGGAGGGGAAGATCAGACTTTTAGTGAAAGAAGATGGCGCAATAGAAATGTATGGCGATTATAAATTTATTGAAGGAAAATATTTATTTACTTTATATAAAGTTGTAAATAAAGAGTTTAAGATAAGACCCGGAAGTACTATTACCTGGTCAGGAGATCCTTTTGATGCGATTATGAATATCAAAGCGGATTATCCGGGAAATAAAGTTTCCCTCAAGAACTTCTTAACTGAATATGCTGATGTACAGGGGGCAAATTACAAAGCTGATGTGGATCTTATATTGCTTTTGGGTGGATCTCTATCCAAACCTGAAATAAATTTTGATTTTAATTTTTCCAATGAAGATGAAAGATTAAAAACATATATAGTGAGTAAAATGCAGAGATTGAAATCCGATGTCAATGCTCTGAATACTCAGGTAGTAGGTATAATGGTATTTGGTTCTTTTCTTCCTGATGAAAATATTAGCCAAACATTGCAAAATCAATCGATCGGTTCTACGGGGCAAAGTGCTATTTATAATACAGTAAGTGAATTTTTAGTTACAAAACTTTCCAGCTATCTTACAGGATTATTATCAGAAGTAATTACAGGTTCAAATGTAATTTCAGATATAGATATCTCTTTTAGTTCCGAAAGCAATACTATATTGAGTACAGGACAACCCTCAGATGCTAATTCATACCTTCCTCAATATCTCAATTTAAATGCAACATTATGGTTTTTTGATAATAAAATGAAAGTCCAATTTGGCGGAGGATATACAGGAAGATCTGATATAGCTAATCGCAGCAATTTTTTCTCAGGAGAAAATGTGAATATGGAATTTTATTTAACAGAGGATAAAAGATTTAAAATCAAAGTGTTTTTCAATAGGGACTATAATGAAATAATTGAAGAATGGGAAATTAAATCAGGACTTGGACTCGGATATGGCAGGGATTTTGGTAAAATATATAAAGACAAGAAATAAAACATATTAAAAAATTTTGCAATATGTTTTTGTTTATTGAAAAAATAGTTTTACCTTTGTATTTATATATTTTTTTAGAAAAATTATTTATGTTTTTAAGGGAAGAAACCCTGAGAATTTTAAGTAAAATAAACATATTATTACAAAAAAATGTATTTATTCAGGTTGAGTGATTTTGAAATGAAAAAGTATTTTTTTAGTAAAAATGATTCTACCTGAGTAGTTGCTAAAATATTAATTAATTAAAATATATTAAAATGAGCAATATAATAGATATTAGAGCGAGAGAAGTTCTTGACTCCCGTGGGAACCCCACAGTAGAAGTCGATGTTCTAACACAAGCCGGAATAATGGGAAGAGCAATAGTTCCTTCCGGGGCTTCAACAGGAAAGCATGAAGCGGTTGAATTGAGAGATGGTGATAAAAGCAGATATGGTGGTAAAGGAGTTTTGACTGCCTGTAATAACGTTAGCGGCCCAATCAAAGATATGTTGATTGGTGAGGATGTTTTTGATCAGATTCGGATAGATGAGATGATGATAGATCTTGATGGAACTGAGAATAAAGGAAATCTTGGAGCAAATGCAATATTGGGAGTTTCGCTAGCAGTGGCTAAAGCAGCCGCCCATGAATCCAATATGCCGTTGTACCGTTATATCGGTGGCGCAGGAGCACATGTATTACCTGTTCCTATGATGAATATTTTGAACGGAGGATCACATGCAGACAACAGTATAGATTTTCAGGAATTTATGGTAATGCCTGCCGGAGCTGAATATTTTTCTGAAGCTTTGAGAATGGGAGTTGAAGTATTCCATTCATTGAAAGGTGTATTGAAAAGCAAAGGATATTCTACCAATGTAGGAGATGAAGGAGGATTTGCACCCAATCTTAAATCCAATGAAGAAGCGATAGAAACTATATTGTTTGCTATAGAAAAAGCAGGTTATAGACCTGGAGAGGATGTATTTATTGCACTGGATCCTGCAAGTTCCGAATATTACCTTGAAGATGAAGGTTTGTATTATCTTAAAAAATCTACGGGTGATAAATTAACTTCAAACGAAATGGTTGACTATTGGAAAAATTGGGTGAATAAGTATCCGATTATTTCACTTGAAGACGCATTGGCTGAAGATGATTGGGAAGGCTGGAAGACACTGAATAAAGAATTGGGAGGTCAAATCCAGATAGTTGGAGATGATATTTTTGTCACCAATCCAAACAGATTGCAAAGAGGAATTGACGAGCATTCAGCAAATGCAATTTTGATAAAATTGAATCAGATTGGAAGTTTGACTGAAACACTTGATGTGATCAATATGGCAAAAAGACATTCTTTTAGCAATGTTATCAGCCACAGATCAGGAGAAACTGAGGATACTACTATCGCGGATCTTGCTGTTGGAATGAATACCGGTCAGATAAAAACAGGATCCGGTTCCAGAACAGACAGAATCTCAAAGTATAACCAGTTGATGAGGATTGAAGAGGATTTGGGAGATATGGGATATTTCCCGGGAAAGAATTTTAGAAATTATTAAAAAAAAGATTGCATGATATTTATGAAAATGAATATCATGTAATTCTTATTTATATACGTTTAAAATAATAATGTTAATGACAAAAAATTTTACAATTGAGGTGTAATTATATTTAATAATTTATTTTTGCATCTGAAAATATTTATCTTATGAACATCCCTAAAACCGTATTCAATGGGTCTGCCTTGGTCCACAGGCTCATATTCAATAAATATGGACTGGTATTTTTTGTTTTTTTGATCTGGATGCTGTTTTTTGACAGTAAAAATATGTTTGTACAATATAAACTGTCAAAACAAATCAAAGCACTTGAACAAGAAAAGAAAGAATATGTTGTTAAGTATAAAAATGTTTTGAAAGAGAAGCATGATTTAAATAACGATATTGAAAAATTTGCAAGAGAAAAATTTTTTATGCATAAAGAAAACGAAGTCGTTTTTATATTAAAATAACTGTATCCGAATAAGGATTATAAAATTTTGAAATAATGAGTGTATTAGTAAATAAGAATTCCAGAGTTATTGTACAAGGGTTTACCGGAAATGAAGGTACTTTTCATGCAAAACAAATGATTGAATATGGCACAAATGTTGTCGGTGGTGTTACTCCGGGTAAAGGAGGTATGACACATTTAGACAGACCTGTTTTCAACACGGTTGCAGAAGCTGTTGATAAAGCAGGAGCAGATACAACTATTATTTTTGTTCCCCCTCGATTTGCAGCTGACGCCATTATGGAAGCAGTAGATGCAGGAATAAAAGTTGTTGTTGCTATTACCGAAGGTATTCCTGTACAGGACATGTTGAAAGTTGATAGCTATATGAAAGATAAAGATGCTAAATTGATAGGACCTAATTGTCCCGGTATCATTACTCCGGGTGAAGCAAAAGTTGGTATTATGCCGGGTTTTATTCA
>JALVEG010000583.1 GCA_027031145.1 Saprospiraceae bacterium
TGCTCTTGTTGGTTCAGCAAAAAAAGTAAAAATTGCCAACCCGCTTTTTTGGTTCAACTATAAATCTTAAGGCGGAAATTAAAACGAAAATTAGGGTTTAAATAGCTTAAAAATGTAGATTAATCGTTTGGGATTAGATAGATTTAGGTAAAAATTCTTAAATTTGGGGGTTGGTAAAAGGGCATTATTCTTTTTAGTGGAAAAATCGGTCAAAATTCGTAAAAAACGGATTATTGTTTGAGCCCTGACGAAGTCGGGTGAGTTTTAAGACGTTTAGAATTTTGAGTGATTTTGGAGCGTTAAAAAAAGAATACAGCCTTGATTTTTTTTGTTTCGTTTTTTGTATCAAGATAAAAAATGAAAAGTGGTTTTTGGCAAAACTCAATTTTACTTTTTTGCAATAGGAATAAATCTTGATTTGGCTGGGTAAAATGTGTTTAAACCGCTCGGATTCGGATTTTTTAAAGAGTAAATGTTAAAATGATGTTTTTCTTGGGGTAAAAAGCGTGAGGAGTAGTCTAATTCGAGTTTATCTTAAGTAAAAGGATAATTAAATACGGAAGTCTAAAGGTCGCCGACACATAACATTGTGTATAGGGCATCCCCAAAATTGCAATGCGCAAGGCAACGCTAAAATTTCGGGGACGCCCCATACACTTGACCGTTATGTAGAATTTACACAAAAATAAAATAGGATTTAATGCCTAACAAAATAATAAAAATTACTTCAATCGGATTTTGGCTTCCAATGGGGCGAATAAATTTTTTTCATCCTGAAGATGTCAAAAAATTTGGAAATGAAGATAGTTATGATGAAAGTAAATTAAATAAATTTGATAGAAATAAAAGACCACTACTTAACGCCTCTGTTTTTGAGAGAGTATTATCTTTTAGCACCCACTATAAGTATTCCGAATGTTATGTATATTATCCCGAATTTAGAAAAGAAATTAATGCAATATTTCATGATAGTGATCCAAATTCCATAGTTTTGGTTTCAAATGAACCCAAACTTACATTTACAATTAGTGAAAACGAAAAAATTATTATAGTAAATAAAATCATATTGAACATAAATGATAGGGGATACTATCATTGGTTATTTATTCATGATGAAATTTCAATAGATTCCAATAGTTACAAGAACTTAATTGATAGATTAAAAGAATATATTCTTTCAATGATTGGTGATATAAATCTATACAAAAGTACTCCAGCAAAAAGTCCGTTTTTTAATAAAGACGAAAATAGCTCAAATGTAATTAATAAGGAATCTCTAATTGAAGTCTATAATACACAACATGGAATACTTACTTATTTTCAACTTAATTTGATATTGGAAGGGATTAGTAATTCACTTTATAATCCAGAGTTATTCTTTATTAAAAACAGAACTGATTTAAGTGCTAAAAGACATATTGAGATTGAAAAAAAATATTCATTAAAATATTTTGTTAAAGAAATATTAACATTTAGTTATTTGGGTGATTTGCAGGACAAACTTTATAGTATTTTAAGTAATCAAGATGACTTAATAAAGAATGAAAGGAATCTTTATAAGCAACTTTTTATAGAACAACCCCATAGTATTTATAAGACATTTACTGGAGAAATAAAAAAAAGAAAAAGAATTAACTCAATAAAATTTGAGCAAGAGACTGTTTTCAGTAATATTTCTTTTCCAACTAAATTACATTCTATATTATATCGAGATGCTATAAGGCAATTTTTAAGAAAAGTAGGTTTTTTATATTTGCAAAAATTAAAATGGAATTTAGAAAATTGTAGAAGAGAACTTTTACCATTTATTATTACTTTTACTCACTATCAACAGCAATTAGTTCAATTACCGTCAGACAATGAATTTTCAGATGCTTTTAAAGGGATTAATGAATCTCAATTATCGGGTTATGTTAAGCTAGTTTCAGGTAAATTACCTTTAATATACAACGTATTAATATTTATAAACCTTGAAAAAGGCAATTTATTAAATAGTGGAATATTTATTTCTAAATATTTTGAAGAATTTGATTTAAGAATAAAAACTATTGAGAAAAACGTCATTGCATTGGAAAAAGCATTGGACAGAGTGGTGAGTGATCGTGCTTTGAGTGAGCAATCTAAAATACGCCACGAACAAGAGACACAAGCAGAAATAGCCAGAAGGAGACAGAGATTAGGAATTAAAGCAGATGGTACTGAGGATAAATCAAGGAAGTATCTTACTATTATTGGAGTATTGGGAGCAATTTCTGGAATATTGTATTTATTGACACAAGATCCTGAATTTAATCTAAGCTGGATTCTAAATGTTTGGACGTATTCTTTGGTTACACTAATTATTTTAATTTTAAGAATAAGATATTATGTTATTGCTAAATATAGCCTTCATAATCATTTTTATCACGAGCTTGATTTAACATTGGAAATTCCAATACAAACAAACAAAGCAGCTCTTCTTTTTGAAAAAGGGTATGTGGAAAGATTAAAGGATATGGAGATGAATAAACTATTTGTACCTTTAAATTTAGTTACAGATTCTAAATCTGAGAAATTAATCACCGTAAATGATGAAAAATATGGGTATGAAGTAAAAAAGTATTTAAAAACAAATTGGGATAAATTTCCTGAATTTAACGATATAAAAAAAGTTTCATATCGATATAGTCATGGACATTTTGACGAGGGAGTACATAAAATACACTATGAATTTGATATAAAATGGCCTTCAAAAAAGCGCAAGCGCAATACCTCATTTTTAGATTCAGTTGAAGAATTGACTTGGAAACTTGGAATTACTCCTAACCCTACTAAAATGAAAAGATGCGAAATCGTATATGAAATTCTTTCTCATTCACCATCTAATAATGTTGAACACATGGTTCAGGAATTGAGGTTTGTAGCAACTTACTATCACAAATTAATGCCTGAGCAGGTTATGCTATTAAAATTGAAACTTCTCAATACATTCATTACTACATGGATTTCTGAGGAAAACATATCTATTGCACCAGAAATACTTAAAAATGTTACACCATTATTTTCATTAACAATTGCATCACTTAAAACAAAGTAAAACATGGCTAATTCACAACAAAACCTAGAACGAAACAAAGACCTAATCAAATTAGAATTGAAAAAAATACCTTCATTGACAACCATGATTATTTTCTGGTCTATATTCTTTGTAGTAGCAATAGTAGTTTTAATGCTCTCACCTTTTGCGATATACAAATGTGCAAGCGAATATTGTATAATAAATGAGTTGATTACTTTTCTTATTTTTTATCTCCCCTTTTTATTTGGGAATATTTGGTTAATATTTTTGTTTAGACATAAATTAAAGCAAATTACTATACTGCACAATGAATATGAGTTTAAGAAATTCTTTATAAAAATATTTCCATCACTAAAAGAACGTGTTGTAGAATTACATAAAATTAAGAGTAATATTGTATCTAATAATATTACAAGTATCATTAAAAGAGAAATTGAAAACTATAGCAACCATAATGCTAATACTGAATTGGAAGAAATATTAGCCAAAATTAATTTTGATTCTGATGAAGGTAAAAATGAATTATATAGTTTGGGAAGTTTAGAAAAAGAAACTAAATTAGATGAACAACTTACAAGGTTATATATTGAAGTCTTGACATCGAATCCTAATGATAATGTAATAAGTTGATGATAGAACTCTACATAACAAGCCGTATGACAGCATATCCGACTATCGTCAGGATACGCAGCATACGGCAGAACCGTTATGTTTCACTATGACCGAAAATTAGTAATATTCTTCTGATAATATTTAAACTAAAATACTTGGTGCTTATAATTTATTACGCCGTAGGCGTCGCGCCGATTTTTTTATAAAATCAATTTAATGCAAATTAATCTGTTTTAAAATTAACTTTAGCTATCCGTAATTAACGGTTAAAAACCTATATTATCAGGTTCAGATAATAATACTTTTATAAATTCTAACCTAAATTTTGTACAAATTAATTAATTCAAAGAGAATATGGAACTAAATACTATTAATAAATGTTCCCTAAGTCAGAACTTTAGTTTAACTTTGTACAATGCGAATAATATCGAAAAGAACATTAAGAGAGTTTTGGGAAAAGCATAGGGATTCTGAACAATCTTTATTGATTTGGTATAAGGAAATCTTAAAGAATGAATTCTTTTCTTCGCAGGAAGTAAAAGACAACTTCGCTAGGTGTAGACCAATTGGAAATAATAGGTTTATTTTTAATATTAAAGGAAATAATTACCGATTGATTGTGAAGATTAGTTTTGAACTTCAAACTGTTTGGATAAGGTTTATTGGAACTCATAATGAATATAATAAAATAAACCCAAATAAAATTTAGAATTATGAATTGGACAATTATTAAGAACGAAAAAGACTACCAAAGGGCTTTAAATAGATTGGATGAAATCTTTGACTCTAAAAAAGGAGACTCAACATTTGACGAAGCTGAATTACTTGTGTTACTAATTGAAAAATATGAATTGGAAACAGAACCTACAATTCCAAATCCAGACCCTATTGAGTATTTAAAATATAAAATGGAACAGACAAATTTAAGGAATAAGGATATTGGCGAAATTATTGGAGGAAAAAGTAAAGCGTCTGAAATTTTAAATCGTAAAAGAAGATTAACTTTATCGATGATTAGGAAACTTAATAAGACTTTAGGAATTTCAGCAGAAACATTAATTAAGGAATATGAATTAGCCAAGTGAGGCAAAATTAATGAAAGGATAATCTAAATAATTTGAGTTTAGTGTTATTTTTCATTAATTTATAATAGAACAATATTATTAACTACATTTGCTAAATCAAGTAGAAGTAATGAAATCGAGAATTTATATAGATACATCAGTTATTGGAGGCTTTTTTGACGCTAAATTTTAAGAACCTACAAGAAAATTATTTGAACGACTTGAGACAGGAGAAGCTATCTTTAATTAATTATGAAAACTAAAAATAAAGTAATAAAATCATTTGATGCCGTGAAAATGATGCGTAAAATCAGAGATAAAATAAGTCGAGAAACTCAGAATATGACTTTTGAAGAGTTAAATTAGTATATTAAATCCCAAACTAAATCATTAAAGCCTTTAGGTTCGTAATAAATTTTGAGCCAAAGTGACTTTAATGAAAAGCACATATCATTCGGCAAAAAAACAGTATAAAACCTAATTAAAGAGAAAGCGAGACATAACAAGCGATGATGACAGAATGGCGAAAAATACGAAATTCGTATTTTTCATAGCTTAATTGACATCGCAGTATTAAAAAAGATTCAGGCAGTTTCGCCACTCTGCATATCGCGAGACCGTTATATGGAATTCCCTGTTTAAGGGTGGATAAAATAAAGCGAAAGTACTAAAATCAAGAGTAAAAGTTCATAAATAATCTATAATATGGTATCTTTAAAACTTAAAAAAAAAGTGCGATAACAAAATAAAATAGTTGAATGCAAGCTCGTTTGTCTAAATGATGTAAATTCATTATCAAGTGAAAACTCGATTGGAATTCAGAGCTGGGTGCATCTTGGAAATCTTAATGGCGGAGCTTTAGCTACCCCGAATACAATAATTTCTAAAAGCAATGTAGTATGCACCTCATTCAACACCTTGGCGAAAATTTTTATTCCCCATCTTTGGGGTTATATTTGTTTTGTGCCTATTTTTAATTATTTATAAAATTTAGCTTATTTTGGCGTATTTCGTTATATACAATTAGGACTAACTAAACATCAATGAAGAGAACATTAACCATTTTGATTTATTTAGCAGTGATTAACAGCTTATTGGCAGTTAACAAATACTCAATTAATGATACCCTTTATGTGATTGCTAAAGATGTCAACTTTCGATCAGAACCGAATTTGAATTCTAAAATACTTGACAAACTTAGTTTAGGTACAATTGTAACAGTGCTTCAAACCAAATATAACAAAATAGGAGACAAAGCTTTAATAAAAGACAAATCTCAATGGCAATCAGCATTAACAGGAAAATGGACTAAAATAAAATTTGACGATAAAATTGGTTATATTTTCGATGCTTATCTATCGCATTATAATTTTAGTGATATAGAAAGTAATAAACTTTGTATTAGCCACGATACAATTCTAGTTATGGATTATGTAAGATACACTAGAACAATATACTTTAATGGAATTATTAAGGAGAGTGGCATAGGGATGGAATGGGGGATTGAAATGTATATGATTCCAGATTTCACATACGAAGAAGCTATGTTGTTTATTAAACCCAAAATTATAGACAAGTCATTTGGAAATCAAAAATGGCTTATAGAAAACAGTAAAATTGGTATGAAAGAATCCGATGGAATAAGTTATTTAAATTTAAAGATTGTGAAGTATGGTGAATATATTATAATTAAATATACTTTCGGTGTATGACATAAGAAAAATTGTATGAAATCCATATAACAAGCGATATGACGCAATGGCAAATTTTCACAGAATTTCTAAGAAATTCTCCGAAAATTTAACATTGCTCTTGTTCAAGATGCTGACATTTAATATATTTGCCACTGCGCATATCGCGAGACCGTTATGTGTCAGCTTGGGATAGACTTTTGCTGGATATTTAAACAGCTTAATGAACGTTCGTGAGCTTAATCTCCAGAAAAAACATCATTTCGCTGACAGTATTTTAAAACGCAATAAGGCTTGTGAATTTTAAACGTAGAATTCGGCTAAATTTCGGTAAAATGCGTGAAGCTTAAGGATTGGAAAGGCTAAAAAACTCGCTCCAATAGGTTTCAAAATTACCCGGAAAAGTAGAACAAGCATTCGAAGTATAAATTTCGCCAAAATCAAGGTGGGTTGGCGGATTTTCGAACTGTGATGTACTCTTAGTGGTTCAGCAAAAAAAGTAAAAATTGCCAACCCGCTTTTTTGGTTCAATTTTAAATCTTAAGGCGGAAATTAAAACGAAAATTTGGGTTTAAATAGCTTAAAAATGTAGATTAATCGCCTGAGATTGGATAGATTTAGGTAAAAATTTTTAAATTTGGGGGTTGGTAAAAGGGCAT
>JALVEG010000584.1 GCA_027031145.1 Saprospiraceae bacterium
CCTAAGCTTCAACGTAGGTCTTCGCCAAAGGCTTCGACCATCGGCGAAGGTGATCATTTATTTTCTATGTTCCTCAGTCTCTTAGTCTCTCCATCTCTCCGTCTCTTCGTCTCTCCTTCTCTCCGTCTCTTAGTCCCTTCTCTCACCCCTCATATCTCTTTCATTGCATCAACCGGTTTCAATCCGTATATTTTCACTATAGGATATATGGCAGCAATAAGTGAAATAACGAAAATGATTAATGCATGAGTCAAAGAAATATGCCAATCTGTTGACAATATCATCAATGGTTCAAATCCATATCCTTTCATTGCTTCACCGTTAGTTCCTGAAAGCAATATCGGATGGTTATGATAATAATAAACAATGGGTAGAACCAAAATAATACCTGCGATAACGCCTGTTAGTGAAAGTAATATTGATTCCAACGTGAGGATAAGCATCAGTTTGATTTTTTTTGTCCCTACTGCCAACATCACTCCCAGTTCATATATTCTTTCTTCCGTCATCATCAAAACCGTCCCCAGAATACCGAAAGAAATGATCATATATATAATACCTATCATTATTATTCCTCCGATATTATCCACTGCAATTGCCTGTTTCAGTTCGGGTATCATCTGTTCCCACGGCATTATTTCATATTTGGAATTATCTATTTTTTTGTTTAATACTTTTATGATTCTATCAGTTTTTGTATTTTCATCTTTTGCAATTACCAATTGGGATACCAAATCCTGTGCCGAACAATAACTCTGTGCAAGTTTTAATGGGAAAAATACAATTGAATTATTAAGCTTTGGATTTTTCATATTTATTATTCCTGAGATGGTATATTTCCCCGCCGCTGTCATTCCATGATATCCCTGACCTACAAAAACCAGTGTGTCTCCGGGTTCCTTTTTGAAGTATTTGGCTAATCCTTGTGAAATTATAATGGACTTGTCATTTGGTCCAAAAAAATCACCTTTTATTATTCTTTTTTTCCAATCTGTTAAAATCTGCTCTTTATCAATATCAACTCCCTGTATCATTACGCCTTTCGTTGTATACCCGGAAGACATAAGCGAAAAAGTCTGTAATCTGGGTATTACATCCACAACTCCTTTTGTGGATTTTATAGATTCTACCAGATTTTTGTCAGGGCTGAAACTATTGTTTATCGTCTGGTCATCCCAATATCCTTTTTTATGTATTTGGACAAAGCCCGTGTATGTATTGACAACATTTTTTATCATATTGCTATACATTCCCAGTTGCATGGAACGGGTAAAAATTGCAAGAATTACTGCAATCAAAACCGATAATATCGTGATGAAACTCCTTTTTTTATTCCTCCAAATATTTCGCCATGCAAGTTTAAATATTAGATTCATCTCTGTTTATTTAATTATTAATTTTATTATTTTTTTTTGGGCGATTGACAGCGCACTACACTAATGCATCCCCTGCTGTCACCGGGCTGTTCGTGGGTTCCGTCCCGTCTGTCGCCAGGGACAGCCTCCTGACGTCGGCTCCACTACCATCCCTATCGCAATCGCCGAAGCCTTGGCGAAGGCGATTCGCAATCGTACACTGCCTCTAAAGCTTTAGCGCAGATACCCGTAGCCTTGGCGAAGGCGATTCGCAATCGTACACTGCCTCTAAAGCTTTAGCGCAGATACCCGAAGCCTTGGCGAAGGCGATTCGCAACCGTAC
>JALVEG010000585.1 GCA_027031145.1 Saprospiraceae bacterium
GGTTGGACATTTCAATTATGCCGGAGTGCTTGATGAGATTGGAGACTATAGAAATGCTATCAAACAAATAAATATTTCTCTGAAAATTGCTAAGGCACTGATAAAAAAGGGGATTATTGACAAAAGCTATCTGATTTCGATTTATGATCAAATGGCAAATACTTATAGCAATTTGAAACTTGAAGAAAAAGCTATAGCGATAGACAAAAAAGCAAAAGCATTACTGAGTGAATTTCCTGATGAATACCAACAATATTTTTATTCAAATATGGCTCTAAACTATTTGGATATGGATAGTATTAAAAATGCCAAGGAACTGATGAAATTGGCTTGGATTGATTTTAATAAATTTGACAAATCCAATCTTTTAGACAAGTCAAGACTATTAAACACTGAAGCACAAATATTAGAAAAAGATAAAAATTATAAAAGCGCAATCACAAAATACCAAAAATCCATTCAAATTCAGGATAGTCTTCTCGATTCTCCATACTGGCCAACAGCGGATTCATATAGTGGTTTGGCCAATATTTATTTCACTAAAAAGGATTATCATAAAGCTGCTGACTATTTTGTTCAAGCTATCACAATTTTGGATTCTATTTATCCGTATAACCATCCTCATTCATTCCAAATAAGAACATATTTGGCCAATACTTACGCACAAATGGGGGAAATACGTAAAGCTAAGTCCATTTTCAATAAACTATTTGTAAATAGTGGGATAGACACGGTAACATTTAAGGTCATTGATTGGACAAAACTACCTATGAGTTGGACAGTAGCAGAGACGATTAGCAAGTATCTGAGTTTAATGGAAAAAATAACTCCCCGGGACAAATCAACAGTAAAAAAATATCTAAAGCTTAAAACCCTTTATGAGACTTATTTAAAGAAACAATTACAATACACGAATGATATTACAGCAAATTACGGGATAGATAAGTATATGTTCAATACTTTTAGCAATATGATCAAGTACTGTTTCTTAAATAAAAATCTTCTGGATAATGCAGATGAGACTATATTTGATTTGGTCTTAAAATCTAAATCATTTATATCTAAGCTGATAATGAATGATATCAGTATAGAAAGATATGCAGGCATACCTGATTCAATTATCGCAAAAGAACAAAAACTCAAAACACAATTACATATTGCATCAAGTCATTTTTTTGAGAAAGAATTGAATCCCGATCAAGGTGATTATTTTGAAAAAGAAAGAAAACTCGTTGAACTCAATAGATATATCAATAAAAATTATCCCAAATATTACAATTATAAATATGAATTCAAATTTCCATCAATTGCAGAATTACAATATAAAATTGATGATGAAACTTCGATACTTAATTATTTTATATCCGATTCCATTTGTCTTGGAATATATATATCAAAAAGCGAAGTTGTATTTCGAAAATTGGATAGCTCAATGGAAAAACTTGATAGTTTGGTTGAAAAAATGAATTTTGAAATTCAGAATACTCTGTCTAATGATTGGGTAAACAAAAAAGAATTATTATACCGGATTTTATTCCTACCTTTTAAAGAACAACTATTAAATAGGGAAAATGGAGACTTAGCACAAGCTACCAATAAATTAATTATTAGTCCTGATGGCAGTCTTTGGAATTTGAATTTTGAGCTATTGTTTCCCGGAAAAAATCCGGAGCCTCATAAGATTATTTATTC
>JALVEG010000586.1 GCA_027031145.1 Saprospiraceae bacterium
CGTGATAAAAACACAAGTTGGAGTACTTTATTTTATGAATTTGATCAAGGTGTAGGTCCTGAAAAAAGTTTATTATCAGATTTTGATAATACAACAGAAGGTTTTTTTGCTTCAATGGACAATCCATTTTCAACATATGCTTCTAAAGCGAGATATGCGGTTTTATCATCTAATAAAACTTCTGAATTATTAACATTTGACTATAGTGAGACAAACCCTATAACAGCAGGATTTGATGGATGGGAACAATTTTTAGGAAGAGTCAACTTATCTTATTACAAGCTCGGAGACAAAGTATTATTTTTGATGCACGATACGAAGTCTTTTACTTCACTTTCTTATCGTGCAGGTGGAAGTTGGGATAGGTCAAGGTTTAGACTAAATGGAACTACTTACCAAACCTATATCTGGACAGAATCAATGATTGAAGTAAGGCAGAAGATGCAAATAAAGTTAGATTGGATTCATCGCATTCAAAAAGCAAGGCAGGAGTATAACGAAACAAGATATCAACGATTACCTTTAATTAAAGATTAGTATGAAAAAAATATTTTTAATATTATTGTTAATGATAACTATAAATTCTTGTAGGAATAGTTTTACAGAAAAAGAAGTTATAGGGTATTATGTTCCTATAGGTTACAAAAACACTTATGATACAATACGGTTATTAGAAAATGGAGTATATCATAGAAAAGTATATGATAAGAATAAAAAATTAGTTTTAGATCAAGTGAGTAATTACGAACTAAGAAACGGAGGTAGTAAGATTTATTTTCATTCTTACTTTTTAAATTTTGATAGAGATTTGGTACAATTTCCTGAACTAGTAAATGATCCTATAGGTGGATTAGAAACTCCTTTGGAAATAGTAAATAATAAAATACAATTTTGTGCTGGTTATAAAATCTACAGTAATTGTTATCAGAAATTAAAATAAAAAATATTATACCCCCGCTCCGTCGGTGTCTCTGCCACCGACGGCACCTTTTATACGCTAAACATTAACACAAAGAAAAACATAAATTACAAAGTAATTGAAAATCAAAATCTTATCTCAAAAAGTAAGAAAAAAAGCCTGCAGTCTGCGGTCATTACCCTTGCCCTACGAAAGTTTTCCGTAAAATTTGAGTGGAACGGACGTAAAGGACAATCTGCTGTTTGAGCTAAACGAAAAGTTTTATAGAAGGCTAATTTCTCAATAAATTCAAAGTTTGATTAAGGACATAAAGCCTGTGCGAGTTCAGATTGTCTAGGGAGTGGAACGTAAAATTTAGGAAAAGTTTCGTAAGGCTAGTCCCGACAGACGTCGGGATTGTTACTTTTTTCGGCGATGCAAAAAAGTAATGGTAAAACAAAAAATTACGTATCTTTACACCGCTATGGGCACCAAACTACAAAAAACTGTTGATTACAACACTTATCAAGTCATAACCGACTATCGCAACGGCTACCAATACGAAACCAAGCCGCAAACAAACGGCGGGCGTGGCTATGCCGAGCTGTTGTTTTTTTCAACGGCGGAAGGCTATGTAAAAGCGTTGTATAAAGACGCCCCGAGCGACCATGCCCCTGCGGCATACCAATATGTATATATTTACAAAGACCATTTAGGCAACAACCGCCTAAGCTACACGCTAGACCCCAAAACCCACCAAATAAAAATACTCGAAGAAAACCATTATTACC